>JAIEOS010000009.1 GCA_019750295.1 Bdellovibrionales bacterium
ATGATCTGAGTTCGATTTGGTTTTTTCTGCGAGCGGCGAGGGATCACCGATCCTTTGCTGAGGCTCTCACTCAGGACAGTGCCGAGGCCGTTAAAAAAATACGTCGGGGAGTGAACCGGGGGGATCCCAACAGTGGGCAACCCGCGCACGCGGAGGCCGAATCCATCACCGCATTTAATAACATTGGAAGCTGTATGAATGGTGGGGACTTGGTCAGTCATGTGGACTTTCTCGAGTCCGCGCTCGGTTTAGATTATGGGGTAAGTATATGATGAAGATCCTCTGGAATTCCATGTCCGCAGTTTTCGCGGCCCTAGCTTTTGTGGCCGTAACTTTGGCGGCGGTCGCTTCGACGGCGCTGCTTTATCCCAAGCATTATCTTCCAATCACCGATCAGGTGCGCCGGAGCTGCTCAGAGTCCTCAGAGTGCTTTGTGTCTCAGAGCAAAAATGCGTCTCGCTATCGGATTCTTTTTAAAGAGGAAAAGGCCAAGGGCGCCGTTTACATTCAAGAAGTTGTGATCAAGTCCGAGACTGGAGGCGGCGACGAGACTTATAAACTGCCTACAGAGAAGGCGATTTTTAAGAATGAGGCCGTTCCGTTGTTTGTCGTTGACGTCAATAAAGACGGCTACAACGACTTGGCTCTTCATTCCGGGGACAGTGCCTCCCGCGGAATGGTTTACTACTACTGGATTTATAATCCGAAGAGTAAAAAATTTGTATTTTCCACCGAAATGGCGCCGGCCCTCCAGGGCTTCGACAACAAGAGAATTTCCGCGCTCACCGCGAAGGAAAACTACGTGATTAATAATGACTATCAGTTGGTCGAAAAGCGATAGAATCTGACTAATACCCCGCACTAGCGTTTGTGGCGGGGAGCGAAAAATGCCATATTGGGAATCATTAAACTTTCATTAATGGAGGCCCAATGTCCACACCTCAAAGTCCTATCGAGACAACTGCCGAGCTGGTTAAAAAAACCTATGCGACGACGCGCAAAAATATCGAAGTTGTCCGAAAGCGACTCAATCGCCCGATGACATTGGCCGAAAAAATCGTTTACGGGCATTTAGAAAATCCCGAAAAGCAAGAGCTAGAAAGAGGCCGTAGCTTTTTGATGTTGCGACCGGATCGCGTGGCGATGCAGGACGCGACGGCGCAAATGGCTCTATTGCAATTTATGTTGGCGGGAAAAGACGAAGCCGCCGTTCCTTCGACGGTCCATTGCGATCACTTGATTCTCGCCCATCGCGGTGCGAGCGCTGATGTGAAGCAATCTCAACTGGAAAACAATGAAGTTTATAATTTCTTGGCGAGCTGCTCGAGCCGTTACAATATTGGATTTTGGAAACCGGATGCGGGAATTATTCACCAAGTGATTCTAGAAAATTACGCTTATCCCGGTGGTTTAATGATTGGTACGGATTCTCACACGCCAAATGCCGGTGGGTTGGGAATGGTGGCCGTGGGCGTAGGGGGTTCCGATGCCTCCGACGTGATGGCGGGTCTCGCTTGGGAAGTGAAGAACCCTCGTCTCATCGGGGTTCACCTGAAAGGGAAACTTTCCGGATGGACGTCTTCAAAAGATGTGATTTTAAAACTTTTAGGAATTCTCACCGTCAAAGGTGGAACGGATAAGATTGTCGAATACTTTGGAGAAGGCACACGCTCCATTAGCTGTACCGGAAAAGCGACGATCACCAACATGGGAGCCGAGCTCGGTGCCACATGTTCTGTTTTCCCTTACGACGATCGCATGGAGACCTATCTCAACGTGACCAATCGCAAGGAATTGGCGGCTCTCGCGAATGCGAACAAAGATATTCTTGCGGCCGATGATGACGTGATTCAAAATCCGCAAAAGTACTTTGATCAAGTGATCGAAATTGATTTGGACAAATTAGAGCCCCACCTTGTCGGCCCTCACACTCCGGATCTCGCTCATAGCATCAGCGAGATGAAGGAGCAGGCGAAGAAGAACAATTGGCCAACGACACTTTCGGCAGCCCTCATCGGCTCGTGCACAAATTCTTCCTATGAAGACATCGGCCGAGCCGCCTTTGTAGCACGGCAAGCGATTGAGGCCGGAATTAAAATGCCACAGTCTTTCTTTGTCTCTCCCGGGTCAAAACAAATTAAAAATACCATCGAGCGCGATGGTCAGATGGAGACTTTAAACGAAGCCGGAGCCACTTTACTTTCGAATTCGTGTGGCCCTTGTATCGGTCAGTGGAAACGGGACGATATCAAAAAGAACGAAGTGAATACCATCGTCACTAGTTTTAACCGCAATTTTAGAGGCCGTAACGATTCTAATCAAGAGACGCTTTCCTTTATCGGAAGTCCAGAGATGGTGATGGCGTTGGGTCTTGCCGGTCGTTTGGATTTTAACCCCGACACCGATACCATTCAGGCCAACGGAAAAGAAATTAAGTTGAAAGCTCCAGAAGCTCCTGAATATCCCAGCAAGGGATTTGTTGCGGATCCTGAAGGGTATCAAAAGCCTCAAGGCAAAGACGCCAAAGTGCAAGTGGCCGACGGATCTCAGCGGCTTCAGCTGCTCGAGCCTTTTGCCAAGTGGGATGGGAAAGATATCGAGAATCTGCTGGTCCTCGCGAAGGCCAAAGGTAAGTGCACGACGGATCACATCAGTCCTGCCGGCCCTTGGTTACGTTTCCGTGGGCACTTGGATAACATCTCGGACAATATGCTTTTGACCGCCACCAACGCTTTTACGGGCGAGTCGGGCAAAGGAAAAAATATTCTCACCGGTGAAACTCAAGAGTTCGCAAAACTCGGCCGCTCTTACAAGCAGGCGGGACGCGGATGGGTTATCGTGGGAGACGACAACTACGGTGAGGGCTCCAGTCGTGAGCACGCCGCGATGTCTCCACGACATCTTGGTGCTCGTGCCGTGATCGTGAAAAGCTTTGCCCGCATTCACGAGACCAATCTTAAAAAGCAAGGTGTGCTCGCCCTGACGTTTGCTCAGCCCGCAGATTACGATAAAATTCAAGAGGAGGACGTTCTCGCTATTCGTGGTGTGAGTACCATCACCCCTGGAGTCTCCCTCACTTTGGAGTTGAAGCACAAAGACGGGACAAAAGAGAATATCGAGCTGAAGCACTCTTACAACGAAGAGCAGATCAAGTGGTTCAAGGCGGGCTCGGCTCTCAATTTGCTTCGTGAGCAGGCAAAGTCGAAGGCCTAGTTTTCGCTCGCATCTCATCATAGATTTTTTAACACAATAGAGGAGTGACAGTATCGTCGGAAACGACGATACTTGAGCTTAGGGTTCAAACTTCGTTCAAGGAGGAAATTAATGAAGTTATTTCTACTCGTTTTCGGTATTATTTTAGGATCTCACGCGCAGGCCGCCGACGGAAGCTCTGGCTGTGGGCCAGGTTGGTTTCTTTTTAAAGAAAACTCACTGGTGTCTTCGGCTCTCCGTGCCACCACCAACTCATTTTTGTTCCCCGTAACGACGATCGGTATGACGGTAGGAACTTCGAATTGCACTCAGCATAAATTGGTCCTTAAAGAGCAAGAGAGTCTCCACTTTGTGGCGATGAACCATTACGAACTTAAAAATGCGATCGTAAAAGGTCACGGCGAATATCTTTCTGCATTTGCTTCGACGATGGGTTGCCCGATGACGGCTCAAGGAAAATTAAACCAGAGTTTGCGTTCGAGCTATCAGAACATCTATCCTTCCAACGGAGCCAAGCCGGAAGGAATTCTTCTCGAAGTGTATAAAACGATTCTTTCTGATCCTGAGTTAACTCAGCAGTGCTCTCT
This sequence comes from Bdellovibrionales bacterium, assembly GCA_019750295.1. Classification (NCBI taxonomy): domain Bacteria; kingdom Pseudomonadati; phylum Bdellovibrionota; class Bdellovibrionia; order Bdellovibrionales; species Bdellovibrionales bacterium. Next base: position 3,801 of record JAIEOS010000009.1, read on the forward strand.
TTCTCAAACCGCTTAATTATTCTAAGCTTCAGCGCTCTCGTTGGCGTCTTGTCGACCCCAGCGAGAGCCTCGGATCTTCAAAATCTGAGTCGAGATCCACAATGGTTAGCGGTTTATCAGTACGTGCCATACGGGAATGGTTATAAAAGTGAAGTTGAGTCGGATCGCTTCTTTTTTTCGCCCGACGGAAGCGTCAACCCTCATCGAGAGATGCAAGCCGCCATTATTGCGTATCAAGATTCCACGAAAACTTATGGCACATTAAAACTTCCTGCGGCTTGCACGTATCCGGTGCGCTTACAAATTCTCGAGAGCCTTCTTCAAAAAAAATTTCCTAAAGTCCCTTGTCCTGATCTCGATCAATGGATCTCCCGAGTCAATGCCGATCAGGTGAGTCTCATGTATGTCGGAGCGTATTCCGGCAATGCAGCCTCAATCCTTGGTCATACATTTTTAAGATTTTCAAATTCCCTGCGTGAGAAATCCGGCCGGGAGGGAATTGATCTTCTTACCTATGCCGTGGGCTTTACGGCGCACGCCGGACCCGAAGATGGTCGCCTGACCTACATGCTTAAAGGACTGACCGGGGGCTATCCTGGCTTTTATGATATCGAGCCCTATTATATGAAGGTCGGAATCTATAACAATTCGGAGAGCCGAGACTTGTGGGAGGTGCGACTCAACTACTCCCGTGAGGAAACGGAGCTCTTGTTAAAGCTGGTTTGGGAATATACTTTTAATTCGCAAATCCGTTATTATTTTATCGGAAAGAATTGTTCCTTTCGTTTACTGAAACTCCTCGATATCGTTCGTCCTCACGGCGCACTGAGCGCGTCCTTTCAAGGAATTGTTCTTCCGGCGGAAACTGTTCGCGAATTGGAATATAAAAAGCAAACGCAGGAGAGGCTCGAATTTCGCTCCTCCATTCTCCGACGATTGCGTTTAAAGCGTAAGTTGCTCTCCGGGAAACAAAGAGAAGAGTTCGATCGCTCCACAAACTCGTTAGAAGTGACAAGACGTATTTCTGATCCCACACTGGCCGATGCGCTCCTAGATTACTGGCTTTACGAAACCTATTCGGTTCAGACCCATTTGCCTCCGGAGAAGCAAGTGATCGTTGATGCGCTTCATGCCCGGGCGGCGACGCTTCCGGGGCGGACCCGATTTGAAAAAACCAACAGTGAAATTCGCCAGGACGAAAATCTCGCGCCCCCTTTTCGAGGTCATAAATCTCATTGGATGGAGATCGAGGCGGGAAGTTCCGACGAAAATGCGCTGATCGGTATCAGTGCGCGAGCGGGAGTTCATCCGTACTGGTCGAATGATCGAGGTTACAACGAAATTTCGGCGGTGGAATATCTGGGCTTTGATTATCAAAAAAGAATGACGGAGTCCGATCGTTGGAACTTTCAATTCATCAAAGTTCAAAACTTTGAAGATTTTTTTGATTATGAAAATAAAGCGTCGTGGTCATTTGATGTTCGGATCACCAATCAGTGCTTGATCTGCGCGACGGATCGGCCCCAGTTTCAACTGTCGGGATCCTATGGGCTCAGTCATCGCTATTCTCGCTTTGCTCTTTCTTTACTCCCCGATGTGAAGGCCGTGGCCTGGGAGAGTGAGCAGGGTGTTAGAGGTGTGCTTGCGCCGGGTTTAAAGGCTTACTTTAAATGGGATTTAAATCGATGGATCATTTACGCCGAGTGGACCCATCACTGGTGGGAAAAACGAACCGCTGATGAATTCGACATTCGATTCGGATATACACCCCAGAAAGATTTAAGCTTCTACCTGAAGCATCAGAAAGACACGGTCATGGGAAGTGTGGTGAGGTACTTCTAGTTTATTTATTGAGTGTTTTTAGTTTCTGTTGCACGACTGCAAGATTGTGCTGAGCCGCTTTGGAGTCGGGATGTTTTTGGATCGCGAGACTGAGCGACTGTTCGGCTTTTTTAAGATCTCCAGCCGCATAATAGATATTGCCCAGCCCGATGAGGGCGCCGAGACTGTCGGGCCAGCGTTTAAGAATCGTGGTGTAAGCGATCTTCGCTTCTGCGATATTTCCAAGGCTTTCGAGCTGTGCCGCCGACGACACATGCTCGAATTCGTCGGCGCTTTCGGAGATTTGATGGGGCGGGAAGATGACAAGGCCCCAGTAATCAGCCAATCGCCAAGCTTCGTCAAACATATTGAGATCTTCTTTGTAGTTCGCATCTGATCCCGAGTGAATATAAACGCGTCGATTTTTTAAATCATAGCCCACAACGACCGCATAGTGCCACTGAGGGTACCAGCTCAGGCCGACGTTCTGAAACACGATCACAGGATGGTCGGAGTTGATTTCGCGAAACAAACTCTCGTAGCCGCGAATCTTTACGGCCATAAGACCCCGACGTCGAGCTGCGGCGATCATGTTGGATTTGAGAGCGCCTTCGTTTTCTTCCGAGTAAACCTGACCGAGCAGTTCTCCGACGGAAATGGGTTTTCCGTAATAATGAAAAACCATAGCTAACGTCGCGGGTCCGCACTGAGCGGCTTCTTGCTCGACAAAAGGCACATCGACAATCACTTTCGATGTTTTTCCGTCCGGAGGATTTTTGAGAATCTGGGCTACGTTTTTGCTGGTGGTTGAACAACCACCAACCATAAGTGCGATGAGGATAATAAAAACTTTAGATCTCACGATACCCTTAAATACGTTTTACCAAGAAAATAATCAATACCACGAGCAATACGACTATTAAAATACCGCCGACATCGCCACCATACTGGGCCTGGTCGATTTCAGAAGACAACTGTCGCAGCTCACTCTCACTTAAGCTTGCCACACGTTGGGAGGCTTCGTCGACAGAAACTCCACTGGCGGCCAGCTGATGGCGAACCTCGTCTTTTTGAAGAAATTGTGTCACTTTTTGAGCCATTTGCTCGCGCGTCTGTTCCGTGACCCATTCGGTGGTACTTATCATTGGCGAGGACACCTCGATCGCTCGGTCAGCCGCCACTAACTGAGGCACGCGTGTGAGCATCACGATGAGGACCATAAGTACTGTTGTTTTAAGTCGTTGAAGGATGTGCATGTTTATTCTCCCTGTGTTTTAGCTTTTATAGCTACTCGAGAGATCTGCAAAGTTCATGCAGAGGTTTAAGCGATGATAGAGGATTCAAAGGACAGAGAGGTGTGGAGAATTGCCTCAATGAGGAAAAGCGGGGCGCCGCCACTTGAAGCCCGTCACCGAGCACCATAGCTGACTTTAGAGATCCTTCGCTTCGCTCAGGATGACGACCAGGCAGGGTGACGACCGGGGGGGTTAAGCTTTGAAGTTGAAGAATTCAAAATCGGTTTGGCGATTGCCGTTGCCGGTCTCAAAAAGCGTGATGTGCGGATTTGTAAAGTCTCGGTGATAAAGCGAGTTGATGGAGATGTTGGGCATGATCAATTGATCCGCGAGCTCTTGGGATTTTTCGTCGGTGGACGAGAAAACGCAGGCGCTGTCAGCGTAGTAGGTGGTATTGGCAAACTTGATGGCTTCCGCCGAATTTTTAAATCGTGTGAGGGTGAGAACCGGTCCGATCGTTTCTTTTTGCTGCCAGGGAGAGCAGTTGTTGAAATCCAAGTGGAAGGCGGTCTCTAATCCAGGGCTCGAAAGTTGAGACCACTGAGGACTTTCTTTTTTGAGCGTTTGAAACTGTTCGGCGTAATTGGCGCTGAATTCACCCGTAGTGAAAGACGGATTTTCCGCAATCACTTCCGGGAGCAGGCTTTGGACGAGCTCTCGAAATGTCGCATAATTTTTCTCTTGGACAAACCAGCGGTTCCAGCGCATCTCCGCACGATAGGTGTAGTTCAATGATTCTTTTAAAAGATCTTTGAGGTCGGTCGTTGGAGCATCATAAAGAAAGATCAGAGGATTTCGACTTCCAAAATTTGTTTTATAAAGTTTGTTCTCTTCGCGTAAGTATTTTTTAAGCCTCGAAGTTTCCGTCAGTGGGCCTTCGACATGGACGGCGCGCACCGAGGGGTGAGTGTAGATCACCTCTAAGAGATCCTCATCTTTGACCGCAAGGACTTTGAGAGAGTCTTCGGCAAAGCCGGCTTGGTAGGCCAAATCTCGCAAAGCCTCATAGGCCTGGTGATCTCCATAATGGTGGAGGAGGACCGTATTGCCTATAGCGAGCGCCGAGAGCACGGTTTCGCAAAATCGTAAGAGCGGCGAGGAGAAGCTTCCAAAAACAACCACAGGGCCGACGGGTAAAGTCTTATCCTCGCTCAAAACTTTTTTGAGAATCGAGATCGCGTATTCCGCCTCGTCCCACTCTAAATCAAAATTTTCGGAGCCTAAGGATTGATCATAGTGAAGACTCAATGGATCGTGATGGTCCGTTAAGAGGCGCTCGAAGTTTTCGAGAGTGGCGATTCTTTGAGCTGCGGGGATCTTTTTGGATTCGGGAGAAAACTTTCCGATCTTTTGTAGACTTGCGATCACCGCTGAGAAATCGAGCTCCATTATTGCTCCACCTTAAATGTATTTTCGTAGAAACTTTTTCCATCGGGTCCGATAAACTGAGCTTTGAAATTCAGTTTCTTGTGAGGAGCTTTTGTGTCGACCACTGGCTCGAGCATCATAAAGTGATAGATGCCATCTCGCCCAAATAGGGAGCGGGTATGCGGTCCCGACTTTGCGAGTGAACCGGGGAAGACCTTGGCATGAAGGCCACTGGAGGTGAGTTCGTAAGTCTCATATCCCAAAGTCGCTTTTGGAATGCGCATGACTTCGGCCAGGTGACGGTCCCCCGACAAAAACGCCACCGTTTTTTTAGAGGATTTAATTTTTTCTAAGAAAGTTTTAAAAGATCGGGGGTGGTCTCCCTCGTACGACTCAAACTCGTGGTACCCGCCAAAAAACTGATCCCCACTAATGAGCCAAAAGGGGCCTTTTTCGCGTTTGAGAATGTTGTAAAACCACTCTTCCTGATCTCGACCGAAATGGGTTTCCTCCGGATGGCCTTTCTCTGATCGGAACAGGCGATCATCAAAGAAAACAAAAAACTGATCTCCGTATTTGGCCAATGCGGAAGCGCCGGGGCCTGACTCCAAAATCACTTTGTTTTTCGACTGCGGAAAAAAAGTTTTAAATATTTTTAAGGACTGTCCACGATAGGCAAAATTCCGGTTGCTATTGTTACCTCCGTAATCGTGATCGTCCCAAGCCGCCAGCGTAGGGATGAGAACTTTAAATTGATACAACTCTAAAGCTTGTCGCGTTTCCAGGTAACGTTGGAAGATCAATTGATCAGTAATGGGAGGAAGGGGGTCTTTTCCCTTGCGAGCGTCGACGTAAACATTATCTCCAATCAGTAACAGGAGATCCGGTTTTTGTTGGGCGACAAGATTCCACTGACTTTTTTGGATATCTGTCATTCGATCACTCGTACATGAGATCACCGCCATGCGAGGTCGCTGGGCCTTGCTCTCTAGAGCCTTAAAGAAACGGTAATCCACCAGGTTTTGGTTTTTATCGATCACATCGAGACGATAGATTGGGCCCAGCTCAAGCTCTTTCACATTGAGAACCACCACCTTATGTGCTGCCGATAAAGAGTCGTGATGGGTGATTTCGTAGGAGGGCGGTGTTTTTTGAGGTGTGCTCACTTTAAATTCGTAGGTCGTGTCGGCCGGAAGCACGATACTGATTTGAGTGCTGGTGTCGTCGGTGGCGCCTTGGAGAATGGACAGGGGTTGGGCCATGGGGATCGATTGATTGTTCGACAAGAGCTCAACGGCGTCTTTGTAAGGCATGGAGCGGGGAGCGGTCGTGCAGGAAATTAGCGCGAATGAGAATAATATAAGCCCGATGCGGATCATAGTGGGTCCTCTTTTATTTCTTGATTTTAAGTTCCTTCATCAAGAAATGAAAGCTTTCTTGCACGGCGGGAGACCAACTGCGGCCTTTAACAAAAGCCACGCTAATTTTGTTTTTGAGATCTTTGGGATTCTTCGACGGGAAAATGTAAATTTCTTTTCCTTCGAGTTTTAATTTTTCCACTTGGTGACCAGGGAGAACGCCGACGCCCATGTTGGAGGTGATCAGTTTTGCAATCCCCAAAGCATCTGCCACCTCGGCGCGAATTTTTAAATCGGGATTGTTCACTTTGTAATGGTGACCGAGCCAGCGCGAAGCCAGCGGAGAATCATGATCATAATCGAGGTAGTCTAAGCTTTCGAAGTATTTCCGTGAAGTGCCTTCGCCTTTGCTCTTAATGTAGTCCTTCGAACAGCACATCATCAGTGTTTCGTCATAGACGTATTCGGTTTCGATCTGGCGATCCATTGTATACTCGTCGACAAAAGCAAAATCGACTTCGCCCTTGAGCAGGCGTTGATTAAAATTGGTCGCAAAATCAAAAAAGATTCGAAAGCGAAGCTGGGGGTGCAGAGCGCCCAATCGCGAGATGTGCGGAATAATAACGTTAAGACCAAACACGACGGGGATACCGATTTGAACCTCTCCCATGAGCGCGTTCTCTTTGTTTGTGAGAGCGACCAATATCTCCTCAAGTTTTTGTAAATGCGGAGATAACTGTTGGTAGAAACGTTTGCCCTCCTCTGTGGGAATGAGCTTTTGTTTGATCCGGTCGAAGAGTTTGACCTTAAGAGTGTCTTCGAGAGATTTAATGTGCTGGCTAATACCGGACTGGGTGAGATGAAGCTCGCTGGCCGCTTGGGTCATACTTCGGGTGCGATAGACGGCCTCGAAGATGCGCAAGTAGTTCATATTGATTTGATCCAACAGCATACGATTCTAATCCTTGCGAAAGTGCATAAGTTTACGTCAGTTAGACCTTAATCCAGTTCGCTGTCAAACAAAAGTTTTAACAAATACAATAACTTATGGAAACTGTTTCAAAATCGGGCAGGTAAATTGTCCTCGATTTCTTCGCTTTTTTTAACTCTTTGGTCAAACTCGACGAAAGATTAGGGGTCGGAGGTTTTAGTATGAAGATTTTGAATTCAGCGGTGGTGGTTGCAGGGCTTTCTTTGGCTCTCGGTGCATGTAGCGGAAAGAATTTCGACCTCGCATTAGATGCGAATGGATTCACTCAGACGAGCAAATCTTCAAGCGTTCCTATAGATATTTTATGGGTGGTCGACAATTCGGGCTCCATGGAAACTTCGCAGAACATGGTGGCCAACAATATCGCCTCCTTTATTAATAAGTTTCGCACCACCAACTTTGATTATCAAATCGCTGTGACCACCTCCGAAGCGTATCGATCCATCGCTCCTTTTAATCAAGCGGCGTCTTGGTCCCTTTTTAGAGACGGTACAGATGCGACAAGCCACACAGGTGTCTTCCTGATTAATCCTCAGACTCCCAATCTCGAAACTGTGTTTCAAATCAATGTCAGACAGGGGATCGCGGGCAGTGGGGATGAGCGTACGTTTGATAGTATGGTGGCCGCACTTTCTAACCCCACCAATTTGGCCAGTTTCCCTCGTCCCGGAGCTTTCCTTGCTGTGATTTTCCTCACGGACGAAGAGGACTTCTCACATTCCGGAACCGCGAACATTCAGCAATTGCCCGATGGATCAAATAACGTGATCACTGATCCACGTTTAACCCCTATCTCCTCGTACTTGAGCTTTTTAGATGGTTTAACCAATAGCACAGAAACGCAAAAGAACTATGTCGTGAACACCATCGCGATCTTTGATGATGCTTGCCGTAATCAATTGGCCACAACTTTCACCGGTCGTCGTGTAGCTGCACGTCACGGACAACTGACCGATGCCACTGGCGGTGTTAAAGCAAGTCTTTGCGACGACTTTAGCGGGATCATGTCGAGTTTAACAGATACGATCCTTGAGCTCTCGAGTAAATTCACGTTAAGTCGTGAGCCGAATCCGAGCACCATTGAGATCTTAGTGAACGGAGTCCTCGTGCCTTCGAGCCACTGGGTGTATAACGCGACTGAGAATTCGATTTACTTCGTCGCCGAGCATATTCCACCGGCATCTTCGAGCATCAATGTTCGCTTCTTGCCACTAGGTGTGAAGGACTAATCGCGCGAGTTAAAAATAATAGACCGCTAATCCAAGGAATGAATAGCCCTCACTTTTAAGATGAAGAGGGCTATTTCTATTGACGGCGTCTCTCATAAGATAAATGTTTGCTGAAGCGGAGAATGTGACAGGCATTAGGTAATCGTAGCTGTACTGTAAACCCACGATATACTCCATGATCCCCATTTTGGCGTTGTAGGCCGGCCGATCAGGTGTCGCGTACTTCGCATCGACCTGATAGAAATAGGATTGATACCTTGCCGACGCAAAGTCGAACTCTAAACGAGTTCCCAGCTTTCCGTATTTTGCGCCAAAATTATATTCCGTGCGCAGACTGGGAGCAAAAGTCCATTGAAGATAATCAAAATCACTTTTAAAGTCGGTCGCCACAATAAAACGGATAGGTAATCTGAGGTAAATATTAAAGGTGCTCGAACGCAAAAAGTAAAGCTGCAGTTCGGGTCCGAGCTGTAAGATCAGATCGAGGTTAGGCATTCCATTCCGCACGGGGATATCTTGGGCCGAGGTGGGAAGTAGAAATGAAAAGCTCACCGAAAATTTGATTCGTCTCTCGTTAACCAAATGCGCACGGGCTCCATCCTGGCGATCGACAGTGATATACTTACTATGAAATGCAGGCATCACCAAATAGCGCATGCGTCCTTGAGCGGCTCCGGGGTAGTCGGTGATCCAACCGGTGCCTGCAGCAAGCCCCCATTGCGATTGGTGCTCTTGAATGTCTGTGATGTCCACCGGGGCAGAGTCGGCATCTGCAAAAGCAGAGAGGGGAAAGAGGCATAGACTAATGATTAAAGTTAATATTTTTAAATCATTCACATTTAAAACCAGAGCGCATCAGTCGGTCGGTAATGTTGGTTTTAACTTTTTCGCAATAGGTGGTTCCGGAGGAGGACTCGGCGACAATCTGTTGCGAACCGTATTTAGTGTAGAGCAACGAGCACGTGTTCGCCGTGGGATTTTTGATCTCTAAGAGTCTGTGGTCTTTAGCCAGCGCGCAGCTGGTGGAGGGACCGGTCGGTACGGGAAGGGGTGAGGCCAGGACTTCTGCGCCATCCGTATTTAATCCCTGAGAGGTACAGCCGCTCAAAAAGATCACCGCGATCGAAGCTAGAAATCTCAGGAGTCTCATAAATTTACCTTTTTATCCTTCGGCAGAGATTTAATATTAATATCCAAATTTCCAGAGGGAAGATTAATCTGTTTTTCTTTAAAAACTCGGTCGATTTCAAACCGTAAGTCCGAAAGAATCATGTCACTAAACCATAATTCATCGAGCCATACCGCAAGACCAAACTCTAGTTTGGTGTCGGCGAAATTTTTAAAGATGACGCTCGGAGGGGGAGTTTTTAGAACCTGTGTGTTGCGTGCGGCAATTTCGATGAGGGTTTGCTTTACAAATTGAAGGTCATTGGACGAAGAGACATTAATGCTAATTATGTAGCGTGTTTTATTTCCGGTAAAAGACTGATTGATGACGGGCTTAGTGATGAATTCCGAGTTTGGAACAACGATGACCACATCGTTTTGAGTGAGAACCAGGGTGGAGCGGGCGCGAATATCGAGAACTCGACCGAGGTTGCCGCCCACATCGACGATGTCCCCGCGTTTGATGGGTCTTTCCGTCAGCAAGATAATTCCCGAAATAAAGTTCTGCGTGATGTTCTGAAGACCGAAACCGATACCCACCCCAAGAACCGCTCCAAAAGTTTCGAGACTTCGAAGATTAATTCCCATGTAAGCCATGGTGATGAGCACACCCATCGTGAAGACCCCGTAGCGGGTGAAGCGCTCGATGGCCTCCTTCATCCCCGGATCGATGTCTTTTCTTGCCAATGTGCGGTGGATGGCGCCCTCGATGGCGATGGAGAGGAAGTAAAAAAACCAAATCGCAAAACTCACCAAGACAATTTTGCCTAAGGTGATCGGTGTCTGCCCCAGATTGAATAATACAGTGGAGTTTAAATTATTCAGAGAGACAAAAAGCCGGGGAAAAAATTCATCCATTGAATATCATCCTTAGTGGAGGGCCAAAACTTTTGAAGGAGCTCGGTACCCTCTAATGATAAAGCGGATTAAATTCTTGGTAAATTTTCTTTTGCTTGACGCACTGTCTTAGGCGTGAGAGCAAAGGGGCGAATGTTAAAGAAGATTCTTAGGATTCCATTACTTCTACGAGCCATGATCATCGGTCCCGCGGTCGGGCTATGGACTCTCTTCTGCTCAGTGATCTGCGTGGCCATGGTTTCCGTGGGGCTTCCTCAACGCATCTACATGACCTGGATCAGTGCTTTGTGGGCGAGAATGGCTCTCTGGATGAGCTTTGTGCGCGTGGAAATTTCGGGAGAGGAGCATATTCCCGACAAACGCGGTTTCTTGTTCGTTTTTAATCACACCAGCCACTACGACATTCTGGTTTTATTTGCTCATTCTCCGCGCTACTTTTTCTTTGGCGCGAAAAGTGAGCTCTTCTCAATTCCGCTCTTTGGAGCCGCGATGAAGAGCGTTGGTATTTTACCCATCGAAAGAAAAAATCGCGAGAAGGTGATGGCGATCTACCGAGAGGCCGAAGCACGGGTGGCCAAAGGCGATTCATTTGCCCTCGCACCGGAAGGCACGCGGCAACCGGGACATGGAACTCTGGGCGAATTTAAAACAGGCCCATTTTATTTTGCGATCAATGCGAAAATGCCAATAGTGCCGGTGATCATGCGGGGCTGTGAAGAGATCATGCCCAAAAAATCACTTTGGATTAATCCGAAACATTTCATATTAACTGTAAAATTGCAATTCTTGGAGCCCATCGAAACGACGGGCATGACGGAAGATCACGTCAACGAACTCAAGCAGCGCGTTCGAGAAAAAATGATGCAAGCGCTGCAATCTCCAACATTCAATTATTGATCGACGGTCGGTGACGAGCTCTGAGGCGGCACGGGTGTGGCTTCGGAGCTGGTTCCTGTGCATGCTAACATTCGCGAATTGACTCTCGGAAGATGATACTGCGCCATTTGCGCCGCCGAGAGAGGTTGCCCATTCTGTCCGCTGGCAGGTGGTGAAGTTAACATTCGCTTTTCCTCGCCGCAAACGCCAGGGGAGACCCCATTGCACGAATAGCACAGTGACGTGGGATTGGCCGCTAAGTTAAAAACAGGATCGCGTTTTGAGCAGGAGGCCGCCGTGTTGTCTCCGGGACGATTCACGCACATGGCCGGGTCGCATTGGTTTTCAAGTTGAGTTCCAAGGCGGTATTGCGGGCTCATGTGGAGCGTGCGGACCGCGGGCGCTGCGACGGTACCGCCGGTGTGAGACGTGTAAGTGATGGACTTTCCCGCCTTGTGGTCGAGATCAATGGTCGCGCGGATAAAAGGTCTTGCGTAGTTGATTCGATGAGTGGCTCGTTGTCCTAACGGAGGATTTGGATTGTTCGAAGCACCCACTTCGATAACGGGTTTTTTTCCCGTGGAATCCATCGCTAAGCGAAAGGCTCCGCGCACGACGCGTTGACTCGGGTTCACAAATTCGATGGGGAAGGTCATCCCTGTAAACTCTCTCTTGCAGACCGTATTGGCGTTCCCAATGTCGGGACGGAAGTGAATACAAAACAATTTGCGTCGCTCATCGAAATAAGCATGAGTGTGATTCCCAATCATGATCCCGCCATTGCTCGTACGGATATGAGAGTTGGGAAAGCTATTGTCATCCCACGAGGCGCCGGGGAGAGACAGTCGTTGTTTGGGGGGGTCGCATTGAATTTTTTTGTTAAAATCGGCGAGAATTCCCCGCCCATTGGGATCCACTAACGCAATCATATTTGTTCCGCCAGTGCATCTTTTGAGTTTGTCTTGAATGTCGGGACTGCTGAGATCAATTGTTCGAGTGACCGTACGCATCGGCCCCTGGGCCAGAGCCGGGTTTTTTTCTCTAAAATTGAGAGTGAGAACTGTAGTACCACTGCAATCGGAAATGGTTGGATCTTGTTGACGAATCTGTTCGCAGGTCGATCCCGCAGCGATATGGCGAGATTCGACGCGTGTTCGAACTTGTCCATTTTCGGTCACGTTTCGCGTAATCTGAAAGTGGTTCGGAGGTGTGCCGTTGGGCCCAGGTGATGGGCATCCGTAGGTCCAATCAATGTTGTCCTCAGGACTGTTTGTTCGATAGCTGATCACCGTCGAATTGAAATTCACAGCGTCGATGTGCGAGGGCTGACCGAGTTCGCCCACAGGCAAAAAGCTCACTTCTGCGGTCGCGGGGGAAACAACAAATAAAAATAGGGTCCAGATTAGGTTTTTCATACTCTTTACATCGGGATTTCCAGACTTTTTTTATATGAGACGAAAGACCGTAAATGGCTCCGGAACTATGGGAAAATCTCGCCACGTCCCCGACGTTTTTCGAGGAAAAAAATGCGCTAGCTCTTCCTCTGGGATTCATTGTGGAATGATGTTGAAAAGGGGACAGCCCCATTCAGTTTTGTTAACCTTATTCTAATGCGAATTCTCCATCTCAGTAAGTACTACCATCCCTTCCGCGGCGGGATCGAAAAAGTCATCAAAGAACTTTCGGAAGCCTCAATTGCTCTAGGTCACGAGGTGACGGTGATTTGCTCCAGTCAGGATTACTCACGGCATGAGGAAACGATCAACGGAGTGCATGTCATTCGTTGGCCGCGTTTATTTAGTCTATTTTCACAGCCGGTGACACCCACCATTTTTACCGAACTCAAAAACTTTGTCGACAAGTATGACGTGATTCAGCTGCATACGCCAAATCCGTTAATGGAATTTGCGCTTTTAAAGCTCGAACTCAAAAAGCCTTTAATCGTCACGTACCACTGTGAAGTTTTACGAAAAACTCCTCTCAATGGCTTTTACGAAAAAGTCGCACAAGACGTCTTAAAGCGAGCCGAAACTGTGGTTGTTGCGACTCAGGAACACGTGAAATATTCGAAATTTTTAAATGCTGTTTCCGAAAAATGCGTGACAATTCCATTTGGAATTCAGGAGCGGTGGAGTCAGCGTTCGTTAGAGATGAATGATCGACTTAAAGACATTAAATCAAAGTACCCCCGTTATTTTTTATTCATCGGGCGGATGGTCACCTATAAAGGCGTCAATATCCTTCTCGAGGCGATGAAGAGCGTCGATGCTCAGTTACTTTTGATTGGTAAGGGTCCAAGGCTTAAGCAATGGAAAAAATTAAAAGAAGATTTTAAGTTAGAGAATCGGGTGACCTTTTTGGATCAGGTCGAAGCGGATCTCGATTTTGCGGCTTATATTTACGGGGCCGATGCGCTCGTACTCCCATCGATCAACGAAGCCGAAGCTTTTGGTTTAGTTTTATTAGAGGCCATGTCGTGTGGAAAACCGGTCATCACTACCGATTTAAAATCAGGAGTGCGTTTTGTGAATCAAAGTGGGGTTACCGGTCTTTCCGTACCTCCGAGTGATGCTCGCGCCCTGGCGCAGGCGATGAACACGATGCACTCAAACAACGACCTCCGACTAAAAATGGGAGAGAATGCTCGAAAGCATTTTGAAGCGCATTTCACCTTAGATCAGTTTGTGAACTCCTACATGCGGCTTTATCAGGACCTCGGCTCCAAACAAAATGTCGCTTAAGTCGTCTGTAAACGTTCCATTTTAATGCAAGATAAAAACTGTGACTTTTTCTTTGTCTCAATTTGAGAATGGGGGACGTTTTTTTTAAGAAATTCAGCACTTCTGTCGATAAGTCCTGAGAGGAAACTATGCGCCCAGTGATGGAATTTCAACAGGCAATCGAACAATTTCTTGAAGACGTTTTTACTCGTCTTAAAAAACATGACGTAGAAACCTACGAGCACTGCCATCGTGTGGGTGAGATGACTTTCAAACTCGCTCAGGCCTTGTCACTTTCCAAAGAAGATCAGTCGATCGCGTATTATGCGGGGGCGCTTCATGATATTGGGAAACTTTTAATTCCCGAAGAAATCATTAATAAGCCTGGAAAACTCACCAATGAAGAGTATGACGTCGTAAAAAAACATGCGCAGTATGGAGTTGATTTATTAGAACCACTTCAGCATCTTCCATTTTTTAAAAAGGTGAGAGAAGCGGTCCTTTATCATCATGAGCGGATCGATGGGAAAGGGTATTACAATTTAACCGAACAGCAAATTCCTGTGGCTTCAAAACTGATTCTGATTTGCGACACTGTCGATGCAATGACTCAGGACCGCGCCTATCGAAAAGGTCTTCCGCTGTCCGTCGCTTGCGACGAACTCATTCGCTGTTCAGGCACTCAATTCGACGCCCACATGGTCGACGTCTTCTTGGAAGCCGTCATTCCCGACGCTCTCCCCAAAGCCGCCTAAAACGGCGAAACTTTACAATTTGCTCGGTGTCACTAGTTTAAGGTGGGACTTTTCAAGGGTCACAGTGATGGATTTCGAGAGGGTGTTTCCTTTTTGATCGAGGAATTCGATTTCGAAGGCATTGTTGCCTTGATAGCAGTGCACCACTACGCCGCGGTCGCCGGCTTTTAGGTTTTCTTCGGGAAGGTTTTTCGTCAGTTCGACGCGATCTTGAGATTTTGGCATCTTAAAACCGCATTTTTATTTCAGAGATGAGGGGGAGTATATCTTTAGTCTCTGGCACTTTGTGAATCGATAATAGATCCTTCACGTAGTCCGGAGAACCCAGTCCCATAATTATAGAGTCGATCTGCTGAAAACTTAAATAGATCTGCGTGACTTTATTTGAAAGCTTTTTACTTTCCACAAACTCAGGGCTCTTACCATCAAGATAAAATGAAATCTGGTTGGTGCGAAGATTAGAGATGCTCTCAAGGCTCTCTGTCACTAGGCGTGTGACTAAATTGATTTTTTGTAAATAGCGATTTCTCCAGATATCCCAGTGAGGATCAAAGGGGAGGTAGGAGAGCTGTTCGATTGTTTTTGGACGCAATTGCTTTTGGACATAATTGGTCCACTTCCACAAATCACAAATGCTCTCCAAATGATCTCTTAAAAAGTGACCCCAGTTTAAATTAGGATAAACCGAGAGTTTACTCATCATTTCTTTTTCCATCTCCACAAGCTCTAAAAGATTCTGGTGGAGTTTACCCTTGATTGTCGCTTCGTCGCGCTCAGGGAAAGTGATGAAGTGATGAAGTTTATCGCGATGATGGCTCGTTAGAGGTCGGCACGTGACCGTTCCTAAATCTAACTTTTCGGCGATTTCGAAAACGCTTTGTCCTTTTTGGTTCTTTTCCGAGTGAGCAAAGGTTTCAAACAGGTTAAATGGAATTTGTACGCCCGCGAAGTGGTGATTGCTGCGAATCGCCTGCGCGATATTATAGACGTCCTGCAGATTGATGTGGTCCGTAGCAATGTCTTTCTTGAGTAATGCACTTGAGGCGATTCCGTAATACTTAATGCGTCCTTTGACCACTTCCACTTCCAAATGCTCGAAGGCTTTTTTAAGGGCTCTCATCATGTCTTCTTTGGACTTTGTCTGGGTAAGAATTAATTCCGGGCTTTGAATGTAGACGATATCGATATATTCCAAGTTGAGTCGGCGGAGAGAAGAGGTGATCTGGAATTCAATGTAGTCGGGAGAAATACAGTGCCCGAGATACTCGTTCACTTTTAAAAGATTCGGGAAGGGGTGGCCCAGTTTATCTCGTTTGAGAGCGTCGTTGAGAGCGCGCCCTTGCAGAGAACCAATTTTTGTGGAGATCACAATTTGATCTCTTTCGATTTCGTTGGTGGAAATCTTCTCTTGAATCACTTCCCCAATGAGAAGTTCCGAGGCGCCGTCGCCGTAGCTTCCGCTGGAATCGATAAAATTAATTCCATGGGATAGGGCCACTCGAAGAGACTCCTTGTACATTTCGTTTTCTGGCGTTAATCGCAAGCTTCCGAAGCAGATTGGTGAAACTTGATATTCCGTGCGTCCTAAGCGGCGGTACGGAAAGTTTGAAAGTTTCTCGAGAGGATTCTTTTTGAGTTTAGCTATTCCCATGACTTATCTATCGGTCATCAGAATAAAAAAGTTCACGAAAAGTGGGCCAGGAAAAAGAAATTCGCGGGCTTAAAAAATCCTTAAGCCTAATTGTGTAAGAATTCGACGAAGGGCGAGCAGCGGAAGTCCTGTTATGGCCGTAAAATCCTGAGTTGTTATGGAATCAAAGAGAGCTATACCTAGACCTTCGACCTTATAACTACCGGCACAATCCACCGGATTTTCGAGATCGACATAACTGGAGACCTCTTCGGCACTCAGTGGGCGCATGGAAAGCGAGGTTGTGTCAACGTGAGTGAACCATTGCTCATCTTTATGAACCGCCATCGCGGTCACTAAAGTGTGAGTTTTGCCTTGCATCGCTGTCAGTTGGCGAATGGCTTTATCTTTAGTTCCAGGTTTATTGAGCGGCTCGTTCTCCAAAAAAGCCATTTGGTCGCAACCGATTGTGATGCCGCCGAGATTCGTTTTTAATAAGCTTTCCGCTTTTTTTCGAGCGAGATACAGAGGGAGATCCAATGGCGAAACCAAGGCGGTTTGCTTAAGGAGTTCCTCGTCCACCAGTGGAGCCGCATGAGAATATTTTAGGCGCAAACGATCTAAAAGCTGGCGGCGATATTTGGATTCGCTGGCCAATAAGATTTTCATGGGCGGCTCTGAGGAAAAAGATTCTGTAAGTGCGACATCATTGCCGAAAATTCCATGGTGGTTTGGGTCCCGCTGGAAAAATCTTTAAATTCATAGCGGAGAGGATTTTCGTTAAAAACCACGACGGCTCCCAGGCAGTTCTCACGATCTAATTTTTTAAAACGCTTCGACAAATTGCCAGAGTAGGGCATGAGTGTAGGAATGCGAAGATCGCGAAGTTTTTGCGCAACGACCAACGCCGGAGTTTCGGCGGTCTCATCAAAAGGAACGACTCCGATCACCGCATTTTTCTCGTCCACCGGTTTCATCATCAGAGCCAGGCGATCTAAGCCTGCGGCCCAGCCTACGCCGGGTGTATGAGCGCCCCCCATCATTTTGATCAGGCCGTCGTAGCGCCCCCCCGATAGCACTGCGTTTTGTGCTCCGAGATCGGTGGTCGTGAACTCAAAGACAGTGTGGCAGTAATAATCAAGTCCGCGAACCAATTTCTCGTTGATCTTGTAGGGAATCTGGAGTGCGTCCAGGGATTCCCGCACCTTGCCAAAAAACTCTTTCGATTCCGCATTGAGATGTTCAGAGAACTTCGGGGCCTTTGCAATCAGATCTTGATCTTGCTCGGCTTTCGAATCGAGAATTCGTAGGGGATTTTTATCAATGCGTTGAATGCTGTCGGGCGAAAGTAGAGTTTGGCAAGATTTAAAATACTGAGTGAGCGTATCGCGATAGCCCTTACGACTTTCAGTATCACCGAGCGTGTTGAGTTCCAATGTGACATTTTCGCTTAAGCCCAGTTTTTTAAGTATGGCCCATCCCAGGGCGATCACTTCCGCATCGGCCACCGGAGAGGCTACGCCGAGCAATTCCACTCCCATTTGATAGAACTGACGATAGCGGCCTTTTTGCGGTCTCTCATGGCGAAACATGGGGCCCTGGTAAAAAAACTTGAGCGGTGTTTCTCGCAACATTCCGTTGGAGATCGCGGCCCGCGCGATTCCCGCCGTTCCTTCGGGGCGTAAGGTTAAAAAGTCGCCGCCTTTATCCTCGAAAGTGTACATCTCTTTCGTCACGATATCGCTCGTGTCTCCTAAGGTGCGCTTGAAAACATCTGTGGATTCAAAGATAGGCGTTTCGAAATTTTCAAAGCCGTAATGTTCCGCCACTTGGCGGGATTGCTCAACGATATGGAGCATACTTTTTAATTCTGGCCCGTAAAGATCACGAGTTCCGCGAACGGGCTGTAACTGACCAGACATTTTTACTCCAGAGTCGTATGAATTTTTGAGGTGTCTTCGTTGTCGTCGAGAACATCGAGAAGTTCGTAAACTTCTTTCTTTTGCTCTTCGGTCAGGGAAGTTTTGTTTTTGGCCACGTAGGACAATTCCGCCGTTTTGATTTCCCAACCGCGAGCCATTAAAGCTTTTTGCAACTGATCGAGATCCTCGGGTGCTCCATAAAATGAGCAGGAGCCATCGGCGTTTTTAACGACATCGTTGGCGCCCACTTCGATGGCCTCTTCGTCCGCATCAAATTCGCCTTTGCTATACGTGCCTTCGACCAGCCCCACACGATCAAACATCCAAGCCACGCTGCCTTGTTCGCCCATCATGCCGCCATTTTTTTTAAAGATAAAACGAATGTCGGGGGCGGTGCGCACGCGGTTGTCGGTTTGACATTCAACAATGATACCCACTTGATGGGGTCCAAAGCCTTCGTAGGTGACTTCTTCGATGACGCTTTTGTCATCGAGTTGGCCCGAACCTTTTTTGATGGCTCGTTCAATAGTGTCTTTAGGGCACGACTGCTCTTTGGCCGCGTCAATCGCTAAACGCAGTCGTGGATTGGTTCCAGGGTCAGGACCGCCAAGCTTTGTGGCGACGGAAATCTCCTTCGCCAGTTTAGAAATGATTGCACCTTTTTTGTTCGCTGATTCGACCTTGTGTGGATTTTTCCAACTTTTACCCATGATAAACCTCTTGTCAGTCCTCTAAAGCTATCTCTATTTGTCTATGGCAGCAAGTCAGTCCTACAGTTGACAACTTGCGACCAGAGACGGGAATCGCGGAGCCGGCTCCGCGATTTTAGAAAGTCTTTGAATGCTATTTCTTTTTTGCAGGCTTTGCCGCTTTTGTTTTTTCTTCGGGGGCAGCCGCAGGGGCTGCGGGTTCGTGGTAGGTGTACTTAGCCACAGTATCAAAGTCTTTGAATTTTCCGTCGACATTTATTTTAGGAGTTGTTCGGCCTTCCCACACCATGACTTTGCGAGACGTCTTGTCGATGGAGATAAAAATAGGATCGACCAACGAGCGATAAAGCATATTGGTGGGAGCCATACGTACAACCAAAAGCTTTCCGTCTTCTTTTTCGAAAGAGAATTTAAAACCGACAGTTTCCTGGCGGTACCACACGGCGTATTTGAATTTAACGTCTTCTTTTTTTGCAAGTTTGTCGTAATTCGCGAGAAGAAATGGGAAGAGCGTGGGGCCGACCAATGTGTCTGGAGATAAAGGCTCTTTTTTGTCGGCCTTTTGTTTGTTTCCGTCAAAATACTTAAAGACGACTTTCTTGTCGGCGATTTCGATGGTGCCTTTTTCGTTCGTCTGCTTGCGATCGATGTCGTAACGAACTAACGTTCCTTCCGTGGCTGTGGCTTTTTCTTCCACCGCGATGGAGCCGTCGAGATTTTTATAAGTGGCCTCGAAATTCATCGAATTGACGGTGAGTTCGCGTTTTCCTTCGTAAGACATTTTCTTTTCTTTGCCATCCAGGGTGAAGAGCTCTGCAGAAAAAACTTCGGCGGCGAAGGCTGAAGTGAGCGGCAAGAGAGCGATCAATAGGCAAGTCGTAAATCGTTGAGTCATAAAACACCTCCGTTATGAGTAAAAGCTACAAAGGTTTGCCGAATTTGGCATTAAGTTTCTTGAGACACAGCGTTTCTGCATATATACATAGCTTCATATGTCCGTGAGACTTTCTAAAATTATGGCAGACCGAGGCATTTGTTCCCGTCGAGAGGCGGATGAGTGCATCTCCCGAGGCTGGGTGATGGTGGACGGAAACGTCATTGATGAGCTGGGTTATAAGATCAACGGGGATGAGAACATTACCCTCACTCGGCAAGGCCAAGAGTGGTTGCAAGAAAAAATCACCGTGATGATTTATAAACCGGTCGGGTACGTGTCAGGACAAGCGGAAGACGGCTACCAGCCGGCCACAGTTTTATTAACTCCGGATCGCTTCATCCACAACCCTGGGGATCCTCCAGAACTCACTCGTCGTCAACTTCTCACATTAGCGCCCGCAGGCCGACTCGATATTGATTCGCGGGGATTGTTAATTCTTACTCAGGATGGAAAGTTAGCTCGAGCGATCATTTCTGCCGAATCCACAGTGGACAAGGAATACATCGTGGGTGTGGAAGGCGAGATCACCGAGGAGAAGCTGGAACGCCTCCGTTACGGACTGTCGATCGATGGACAAAAATTAAAGCCGGCGATCATCGAGAAAACGAAACAGCAGGAACTTCGGTTTATTCTCCAAGAAGGAAAAAAACGCCAGATCCGCAAAATGTGCGAAATGGTAGATCTACATGTGGTGACTCTTTTAAGAACTCGCGTGGGTCCGTTAAAGCTGGGTACGCTGAAGCCGGGCGAGTGGAGACATTTGTCATCCCACGAAGCTCTCAGTCTGCAAAAATACGAGGCCCGAGCTTTCGAAGAAAAAAAACCGCGCCCGAAATCTGTCAAAAAATTCTATCGCCGCTAAAAGGATCGGCGTACCTTTTACGGGTCGCGGGTGGTGAGGATCACTCCGCCGTCCACGGGAACCAGGGCGCCGGTCATCCACGAAGCCTCCTCGCTGCAGGTGAAATAAATGGCCTGCGCGATATCGTCGGGTTGCCCAATTCGTCCAAGGGGCTGTAACTTTTGAAGCTGTTGAAAAAGTGCGACATGCTCGGGCTTCGAACTTTGGTGATAAGAATGAATGGGAGTATCGACCAGGCCTGGGCAAATGGCGTTGACACGAACTCCGTCAACGGCGCCCTCGAGGGCCAAAGTCTGAGTCCAATTGTTCAGCGCGGCCTTCAATGCAGAGTAGGCTCCGGTGTTGGGAATGGGGCGCAGGCCAAGAGTCGAAGAGACGTTGGTCACGCAACCTTTATTCGATTGAAGTTGGGGCCATAACAGGCGAGTGAGCCGTACCGGTCCCATCAAATTGGTTTCGAAATGAGTGGCCCAGTTTCCGTCGTTCTCTTCGGCAAAAAGGGCCGGAGAAAAAAATCCCGCGTTGTTGACCAGAGCGCTGATGTTGACCTTGAGCTCTTCAAGCTTGAGTTTGAGTGCCGGGATGTGGGCGCTTTGGCTTTGATCAAAAACCACTACGACCGCGTGAGGTCCTAAGCGTTTCCGAACCGCTTCTAATTTGTCGCGATTGCGGCCGGCAAGATAGACTTTCCAACCTTTTCTATAAAAAATTTCGGCGGTCGCCGCACCGATGCCTGAGCCCGCACCGGTAATGAATACTTCTTTCACAATAGACCTCGCGTTTGCGTTTCACTGATGAGGCGATGAAATATCGCGGACTCTTCATAATTTTTAATAACGTGCTCCCGAGCTAATTTTGCTTTATGCCGTCGCTCTTCGGGGTGGGTGATTAAGTAATTCAGTGTATTGGCCAGCTCGAAAGTCCCTTGGGGAGGGACGAGCCAACCATAGGTTCCATTTTCTAAAATATCGGGCACCCCGCCGGATTGGGTGGCGACGACAGAAGTTCCGCTCGCCATAGCTTCGATGACGACGAAGCCGAAAGCTTCCTTGTACGAATTAAGAACAAAAATATCAAAGTTGGCGAGAATATTGGGAATGTCCTCTCTAAAGCCCGTGAAGATCACCCGACCTTTTAACTTTAAGTCTTTGACGGTTTTATGAAGTTCATTCAAGTACTCATCGCCGTTATGAACCGTAGAGTCGCCAACGAGGATAAGTCTTTTACTTTCCGTGTGCACATTCGCAAACGCCTCGATCAATTCTTTTTGACCCTTAAAGGGATCTAGTCTGCCCACGCATCCGATAATCACTTCGTCCTCGCCAATTCCAAATTCTTTACGAAACTGGGAATTGCGCAAACTCGGATTAAATTTTTGGCTATCGACGGAATTGGGGATGTTGATGGTTTTTTCTGCAGGATAGGGAACACATTTTAAAAACGCAGTCCCTTGCGAGGGTGTCAGCGTAATTAACAGATCCATCCGTCCATACAGCCATCGATGGAGAAAATCTTTTTTATTCACCGAATCGAGCCACATCTGCGCAAAACCCACCAGTGTGGTGTTCAGTCCTACCAAGGCCGGTGACACGATCCAGAGATCTCTCAGTCGTTGGAGCAAAATCATGTCGATTTTATTTTCGATCACAAATTGACGGACATATCGAACCGTCCGCGGGGAAAAGTACTCATGGGGCGTGCGGGTTTCCACAGGAAGACCTTCGCTCAAGGTTTTTTGATGAAGGGGGCTATTTTCATAGCAAATGGAATAGCTGCGGTAGCCCTGGCTGTGGAAGCGTTTGGCCCACTGCAGATTCGCCATCTCCAGGCCGCCCCAGCCTCTGGAAAAACATAGGTTGAGGACCCCAGGAGATTGGCCTGAAAAGGAAGGTTTATGAACTGTGTCAGACGGCTGACTCATAGGGACACGCATGAATTCCTATGTTATAACCCTTCAAGTCTATAAAGTCCAAAAGAGCTTAAGGAGTTTGTAATGAATATTGTGATGGCTGTAGCACTGATCGTCCTTACGGTAATGTCTCGTTTCCTGGAGACCACGATCAACTTTACTCCCATACTCGCTATCGCCTTGTTCTCCGGAAGTTATTTCTTGCGAGGGTCGGTTCGATTTTTAGTTCCCCTCGCAGGAATGCTTATTGCCGATGCTTATTTTGGTTTCTACCCTGGGATCGAGTGGACTTACAGCGCCATCGCTTTGGCCGTGATTTTACAGCCTGGCCTTCGTCCTTCGGTGGTTCGGCTCGGTGTCAGATCCACACTTGCGGCTCTCGGATTTTTTGTGATTTCGAACTTTGGTGTTTGGTGGACCTCTGATCTTTACCCCGTGGCGCTCTATCCGAAAACAGCAGCGGGGCTTATCGATTGTTACATGATGGGTCTTCCGTTTTTCAAAAACACGCTCATCAGCGCGTGGATTTTTTCGGCCTTATTTTTTGGTATTCATTATTTAGTAACTCAAGTTCAAGGGAAACCAGCACCAGCCTATGGCCGACAAAAACGATAAATACCCAGACAATATCGAAGGTCGATACTTTGTCGATCGCACCTGTATCGCTTGTGATGCTTGTCGTATCACGGCCGAAAATCATTTTGGGATTGATCCCGATGACGGGCACGCCTTTGTGTCCAAGCAGCCGGTGACGCCGGAAGAGGAAGAGATCTGTAAAGAAGCTATGGAAGGGTGTCCTGTAGAGGCTATCGGCAATAATGGCTAAGGTGCTACCGATGTCCGATAAGATCAAAAAAATTAAATCCACCGATCCCTTATTTTTGAACCGCGAAATTCAATGGCTTCAATTCAATCAAAGAGTGCTGAACGAAGCTCGTGATCCCAGGACGCCTCTCTTAGAGCGTCTCAACTTCCTCAGTATCTTCACTTCGAATCTCGACGAATTTGTGATGAAGCGCGTGGGAGGCCTCAAGCGCCAAATGGATTTCGGACTACCGGGGACTTCCATTGATGGACTCAGTCCCGAAGAGCAGCTGAAGCGACTGCAAAAAGAAATTCAGTCGCAAGTGGAAGAGCAGTCGAAAATTTATAAGTCACTTCTGCCGGAGATGGTGAAGCACGGAATTCAGCTTAAAAAATGGCGAGATCTCAACGCCACGGAAAAAGCATTCGTACGTGATTACTACACCAACAATGTCTTTCCGGTCTTAACGCCTCTGGTGGTCGATCCGGCGCTGCCGTTTCCGTTTATATCGAATCTCACTTTGTCTTTAGCTGTGAGTCTAAAAACTCCAGACTCGGAGGACACGCTCTTTGCGCGAGTGAAAGTCCCGGAAGTTTTTCCACAGTGGATTCAGATTGCGGTGCCGGAGAACAAGAATAAATATGTGTTTATCAGTTTGGTGCAAATCATCCAGTATAATTTGCATGATTTATTCCCAGACACTCAAGTCCTCGACGTGATGCCGTTTCGAATCACTCGCAACGCCGATCTCGAGCGCGATGAAGAGGATGCCGAAGATCTTTTGGAGCTGATTTCCGAAGAGATCAAACAGCGTCGTTTTGCGGAGGCGGTGCGCCTCGAGCACGGTAAGAATTCCAATCCTTGGATGGTTCAGTTTCTTAAAGATGAACTTGAACTGGCCGACAGTGATATTTATCAGGTGAGTGGGCTGTTGGATTACACCAGCCTTAAGCCGATCGTGGCGTTGAATCTTCCGCATTTGAAATTTAAGTTTTGGGAACCTCAAGTTCCACAGATCATCCAAGAGACGTCAGGAACTATATTCGATACCATTCGGCGCCAAGATATTTTGGTTCACTTTCCGTACGAGAGCTTTACCGCATCGGTTGAAAAATTCATCAACGAAGCGGCCAGCGATCCCAATACATTGGCCATCAAGATGACGCTCTACCGGATGGGTGACAGCAGTAATATCATCAGTGCCCTTATCCGTGCGGCCGACCAGGGAAAACAAGTGGTCTGTATCGTGGAACTGAAAGCGCGCTTTGATGAACAGAGAAATATCTATTGGGCGCAGAAAATGGAAAAGGCGGGCATTCACGTCGTTTACGGAGTGGTCGGCTTTAAGACCCATTGCAAGACAACATTGATCTTGCGCAAAGAGGGGAGCGGAATTGCAGCCTATGCCAACATTGGCACAGGAAACTACAACAGTGTCACCGCAAAAGTTTATACGGATCTCAGTTTGTTCACGTCGAATCGATTGATTACCGATGAATTAGTCCAGTTGTTTCATTTGCTCACGGGTCGATCCTTCAAGCGTCAGTTTAATAATTTACTGGTCGCACCGATCAACATGAAGGAGCGGTTAATCGAGCTCACACGCCGGGAGATTGAGCATGCAGAGAATGGTCGACCCGCAAGAATCATTATCAAGTGTAACAGTCTCGAAGATAAAGAGTTGATTGAACTTTTTTACGAAGCCTCTCAAAAGGGCGTCTTTATCGATCTTATCGTTCGAGGATTTTGCACACTCCGACCGATGACGGAGACCATTAGCGAACACATTCGCGTGATTTCGGTGATTGGTCGTTTTCTGGAGCACTCTCGTATCTACTTTTTTCAAAATGGTGCAGAGAAGCCCATCGATGGAGATTTCTTTATCAGTTCTGCCGATCTGATGTATCGCAATTTGAATAATCGGTTGGAAGTGGCATGCCCGATTTTTGATCGGAAGCACAAGCGCCGATGTTGGGAAGTTCTTACTTTGGCCCTATCGGATTATCGGCAGGCCTGGGACATGGACGCCAACGGAAAGTATGTACAGAGAATGGATGAAGACGGGTCGGCGGATTCCAGCTCCCAAGAGCGCTTTATGCACCTCACCAGCATGCGCACCGAACTCGTGTCTGACGACTAAGTCCAGGCTTGACCCCCTTTGAATTTCTTGAAACCATTTAGGTATGAAATCCCTGAAACACACACTTGTCGTCGCGATCTTTTTCTTTTGCTGTCTTCCTCAATTTGTTTTTGCTGAATTTTGTGCTGTTCCACAAAAAAAAGCACAAATTGTTTCCACAGAAGCTGTCAAAAATAAATATGATGTTTACCCAGGTGAAGCGTTTACGGTGCTCGATGATGATCGAGCTCGTCGTCGAGTTAAAATTCAAGTGGGTGAAGGCGAATTCATGGTTCGCTCCCGAGACGTGAAATTGGTGGAGCGCCCGGCCTGCGAGCCGGATCTCTGTATTATGCTGAGCGCAGCGAACACTTACAACATAGCGCCGAATTCGAGCCAAGCCATGTCAGGAATGAGTGGAATCTTTAAAATCGTCTCTCGCTATAAAAACTGGTATCGCTTTAAATCCGACTACGGATTTGGCTGGATTAAGAGCACTCAACTGAAGAGACTTAAAGTTTCGTGCACGGGTGAGGCCGATGAGATTGAAGATCTTTTAGAAGTCGAAGTCAAAAAAATTCCCTCCGCACGTCACGAAGGTTGGAAGTTTGGAGTCGAAGCGGGGTACTATCCCATGAATCGGTCCGATGCCATGATCGATGCTCTGACTCCCATTCCTGCCGGTGGAACGCCGGTCAATAACGATACATTTGATAGCCCATTTATTCAGGAAGTGAATGATCGTTTTGGATTTTTTATTGGCGGAAATTTAGAGACACCGTTGTTTTGGATTTTACGTCATCAAATCTCTGTGGGTTATAAGTATCGCGTGATCGAGTACATCTCTCGCCCCAATCCTCCGTCGGGCGGCTCGGTGACTTTCGATCAACTGCAACGGGAAGCTGTGGATATGGACTTTCATTTTGGATACGTCACGTGGAACCCCAAGTTTAGAGGCTGGGATACCCTAGGCTTGCGTTGGCAGCCGGGAGTTCAGGTCGTCGCCGATGTGTTGATCAACGCTCAAAGTATTGATTTTGGAACAGCTCCCAACAAAACAAACTTGCGGACGAAGGGTGTGGGTTACGAGGCGGTTGAGATTTATTTTGGGCCCCGTCTCGATATCAAATATAGATCCTTGGTTTTTGCGATCGCTGCCAAATTTCATCCTGATTATGATTTCGAGCCGGAACTCCGCGGTGGTTTTCAGTTTTAGTGCACTGCTTTTGGACGAAATTATAATGGGGATCTCAAAGCCCTTGTCTTTTTTGCAGTCAACGATGGAAAAGGTGTCCGCTGTAGAATTCTCTCTAGAATTTGTTATTTAAGACCTCAACGGAGGTTTTATGAAAATTCTAGTTTTCCTTATAAGTTTAAGTTTTTCCCTTTCAAGCTTCGCCCAAGGTGTTTGTTTTGACAAGGTCGACAAACAGATGGAGCAAGAAACTGTGGCCCAAGGTTGGAGTTATCACGGCATAGAACTGATTTCGGCGGAGGCTCTCAAGGCGATGCTTCTTGATATTCCCAGCTGGTCCAACGAGCTCGATGAGAATCAGATCGTACAGATTCAGCAGTTCAGTCAAAAGTCGGACTCTCTCGAGTTTTATCTGATGACCGGCACGGGCGATTACTCTGGTGGTTACCAAAATCTCCTGGTTGTTGAAAAAGACAGCTGCGGTGTGGCCGCAGAGTTTACAACTTACGTGGAGTAAACAGGAAGGGGAGCGCTCTCTTTAAGAGCGATCCCTTTCATTCATGGGCTGAAGTCTACATTCCGAGGACGTAAGCAAAGACAAGGGGTGCGACAATGGTGGCATCCGACTCGATCACAAACTTTGGTGACTCGATATCTAATTTACCCCAAGAGATTTTCTCCGTCGGCTCTGCTCCAGAGTAAGAACCGTAGCTTGTCGTTGAGTCTGAAATTTGGCAAAAATAATTCCACTTAGGGATATCTTGCTCCAAATCCTGCTCTAACATCGGCACCACGCAAATCGGGAAGTCACCGGCAATACCGCCACCAATTTGGAAAAAGCCGACGCCGTTATTCCCAGCACCTTTGCGGTACCATTCGGCCAAACTCATCATGTAGTGAATCCCAGTTTTCATGGCGCTCACTTTGATTTTACCTTCGATACAGCGACCGGCAAAAATATTTCCAAGGGTGGAGTCTTCCCAACCAGGAACAAAAATGGGAAGATTTTTTTCGGCAGCAGCTAAAAGCCAAGAGTTCTTAGGATCAATTTGATAAAATTCTTTAAGATCTCCATTGAGAAGCATTTTGTAAAAGTATTCGTGCGGGAGGTAGCCTTTGTCTTGCTTCGAAGCTTCGTCCCACAATTTAATAATACTCTTTTCGATCCGACGAATAGCCTCGCCTTCGGGGATGCATGTGTCAGTGACGCGGTTTAAGTGTTTATCTAAAAGTTTGCGGTCGTCCTCTTGCGTGAGGTAGCGCCATTGAGGTAGGCGAACATAGTGTTCGTGGGCGACGAGGTTAAATACGTCTTCTTCCAAATTCGCACCCGTGCAGCAGATGGCGTGAACCTTATCTTGGCGAATCATTTCGGCGAGAATTTTTCCAAGCTCCGCAGTGCTCATCGCTCCGGCGAGAGTCATGAACATTTTGTTGCCCTTATTGAGGTGCTCTTTGTAAGCGACGGCGGCTTCTTTTAAAGCTGCAGAGTTGAAGTGCAAATAGTATTTATCGATAAATTCAGAAATAGTCCCCATAGGCTCTCCTCAAAAAAATGGTCTCAGTAGGAGAGATGTACTCTCTCCTCTCGGGATAATCAAGGAATCTGCAAGCCTAATTTATTAGCAGAGATCGAGCTCTTGAAGAATAAGGCCGTCTTTAATCCCTACGCCCGGGACCTTCATTTGATCGCAGCCTGTGGCCTGCATAAAGTAAGTGGAGAGAACAATGGCTGGGATGAGAACATCCGCTTGATCTGACTTCAGGTCGAAGATTTTCATTCGTTTGCCCAGCGAGTAGGGGCTGACGATGTCGTACATGCGAAGGATATCATTATAGGTCACATTTTTAGGGTTGTGCTTATTGGCGATGATGCAATTCACTTTCCCCATCCGCTCCATATTCCCACCGATACCTACGCAGTAGTCAAATTTCATATTGAGGCTGCGAATGTAGCGCATAGCCTCTTTGAGGCGAGGCTCAATGGCTTTGATTTGATCGTAGTAGTCTTTTTTACTGCGGCGTAAATCACTTAAGAGACGAACCGTACCAATTGGAAAACTTTTTCCTTTCACGATCTTGCCTCGATCCACACCGACCAGTTCTACGCTTCCGCCTCCGATATCAATAAGAAGGGCGCGGGATTTTTTAAGATCCATTTCCGCGCAAATGGCCTTAAAGACCAGCTGGGATTCTTTGTTTCCCGAAATCACCTCGAGCTCAATCCCAGTTTCTTCGTAAATGCGTTTGATCACCGTCTTCTGATTTTTGGCCTCGCGAAGGGCGCTGGTCCCGATGGCTTTGATATTTTGGCAGCCAAAATCTTTGGCAATGCGTTTGAATTTTTTAAATGCAGTAATGGTTTCTTTAAGGAGGGTCGGGGACACTTTTCCTAAACCGAAAACGTCACCTCCGAGGCGAATCGGCTCGCGCAACTTGTAGATCAATTCAAAACGCGACCCGCGGCGAGAACGTCGGGCGATGGCTAAGCGAATAGCGTTTGATCCTGCGTCGATAACGGTGATTTTGGACACGAAAAATATTAGAGCCAATTCTCAAGTCTTTGACAAATCAAATCTTAGAAATTTTTCAGATTTTCCAATGATTTTTGAGCCGAAGCGAGAGCCGTTCCGCCCGTCTGATTGCGGCTTTCCACGGAGTCCTCGAAGCTGAGACCAGGAAAATTTTCTGTTTCTTGCAGGAAGTGATGGATCTGGCAGCCGACTTCGTCAGCTTTTCGAATCGAATCGGCAATCGTTTTATAAGCATCTCGGAAAGTGGTGGTCTCTGCCATGCGATTGGCGAGATCTGTGGCCAGAACATGTCCACTATTCAAAAGCTCTTGAGCGCGAGGCTCTTGAATTTCAAGGCCCGCAATAAATGGTTTTAAAATTTCGAGACAGTGCCAGAGCTCGGTATGAGCCGATATAAAGGTCCGTTTCAGCTCGTGAATATCGCTGCCGTAGCTGGGAGTGACCGAACGCATGAGAGTCAGTCCTTCTTGCGCCTTGTTCATGACCCGCGCCATCTTTGCGCGGACAAGTTCCGGCACGTCGGGATTTCGTTTGTTGGGCATGATCGAACTGCCTGTGGACCAGTCGTAAGGAAGCTTTAATAGTTTAATTCCAGACGACGACCAGAACATGACGTCTTCGCAGAGACGGCTTAAGTGCATGGCTTGGATCGCGAAGGCATTCAGTGCGCTGAGCATATAGTCGCGGTCGCTCACGGCATCATAAGAATTGATGACTGGGCCTTTAAAGCCGAGCTCCTGAGCCAAAGCGGCAAGATCCAAACGGATATGTGTTCCGGCGAAGGCGGCCGATCCCAAAGGCAAGTACTCCATAGCTTCGGTCATGCTGGATTGGAATCGCTGGAGGTCGCGCTTGAGCGCATGTCCATGTGCCGAAAACAGGTGACTAAATCGAATGGGTTGGCCGAACTGCATGTGGGTCATTCCCGGAGTAATGACTTTTTCCCAGCCTTTGCAGCGTTGGTAGATGGAAAGGATCAATTCCTGGGTGACGTTTTTTATTTTCGCCACTTCGTCGTGAACAAACAGCCGAAGTGTCGAGGCGATCAGGTCATTGCGTGAGCGACCCAGGTGGATTTTTTTTCCGAGCTCTCCCAGTTCGCTGGTCATATAGCGCTCGAGATTCATATGAATGTCTTCATCTTCAAAGCGCCACGGGAAAGACTCTTCTTCCATTTTCATGCGCGCTTTTTCCAAAGTGTCTACCAGCTGGTTGGCCTCTGTGAGAGTGAGGTATTTCGAATGGGCCAGAGCCTTCGCCCAGGCTTTTTGGACACGAATCTCTTGGTCGTACAGATAGCGATCGACATCGATCCCTTGAGTGAACTCAAAGAGCTCCATGTTGGACGATGTCGAAATGTCTGTACTTAAGACTTTCATTGCGGACGACCACCCAATTCGCGGTGAGTCTCGCCGGCAGAGCCGCGATTTTCTTTATTCACAAGACCCGATTGCCATTGGGCAAAGGTGAGAACTCGAGACCAATCTTTAGCGGCGCGATTCAGTCCATAAGTATCTTCCTCGAAGCTGACGATCTTTTCGCTATAAAGCGAGAAAGGGCTCGAGCGGTGAGTGATCAAGACTTGTCCGGGAGCTAATCGCATCCCCACAGTTCCTGTGAGTTTTTTCGCAGCTTCGGTAAAGTAGCCTTCGAGGTTCGTGCGCGCATCCGAATGCCAAAGGCCATCATAGACGAGATTCGCGTAGGTGTGAGCTAACGTGAGAGACGTATTGTGGACATCGCGAGTCCAGCAGATTTGTTTCATTGAATTCAAACCCTTTTGGATCAGAGTGCCGCCCGGAGTTTCGTAAATCCCGCGACTTTTGACTCCCGTGACACGCTCTTCGACGAGGTCAACAAGTCCGATGCCGTAAGCGCCACCAATTTCGTTCAGCTTTTGAAGGAGTTCCGCTGGCGCCATTTTTTTACCGTTGAGTCCCACCGGGTATCCCTTATCGAAATCGATTGAAATCGACAGGGTGTCGGTCGATGTTTTACCGTTTGGTTTTAAAAACTGGAAGATCTCTTGATCGTCATAGGGCTTAGAGATGTCCTCAAGAATTCCACCCTCGGAAGAGTTGTGAAAAAGATTAGCATCAACGCTATAGCGAGGGTTCACTTCGCCGGCGTAGTCAATTTTATGCTCTTTGAGATAATTGATCAGATCTTGACGACCTTTATATTCCCATTCTTTCCAAGGGGCGATCACTTCTAATTCGGGAGCGAGGTAAGCCCACGCGCGCTCGAAGCGGATTTGATCGTTTCCTTTACCGGTGGCTCCGTGAGCGACGGCCGAGGCTCCCGATTTTTTGGCAAAGTGAGCCACTCGTTCAGCAATAAGGGGACGGGCGATCGCTGTTCCGAGAAGATACTCACCTTGATAAAGAGCGCCAGAGCGCAAGAGTGGAAACACAAAATCTTTTGCGAATTCATCTTTAAGATCCTCAAAGATGAAGTCCGAGGCTCCTAAACTCATGGCACGATCGCGCAGAGTTTTTTCCGACGGAAGGTTGCCCACGTCGCAGCAATAAGCGATGACATCAGCATTGTAAGTTTTCTTGAGCCATAAAACGATGGCGGTTGTATCCAAGCCACCTGAAAATGATAAAACGATTCTTTTCATTGCGTTCTCACCCTCCCAATTTAGTAGGGGATGAAAGTATTTGAGGAAATTCTAAAATGCAACAATAGTTTCAAGGACTTCCCTGGTCAGTTTTCTTGCAGGCAAAAAGGTATAACTCGCGGTCACAATCTTTGCGAAATACTTACAAAGTACGGTGGGAAGAATAATCCTTTTGCGACTTTCCGTTGAACCCACTAATCCGTTGAGCACCATAGGGGGGAAATCCATGATAAAACATATCATTCTTATTGCTGTTGCTGCATTTACATCTGCTTCTGTCCACGCCGAGGTGCCTCGCCAGGGATACTCAAAGGCTCAAGTGGAGGAAATGGTAAAGCACAATCAAAAGATTGCGGCCAATGACATACTCAACCAACTGACAGATATTGAATCGCTTAAAATGCAGGCAGGAGCCCTTCGTGTTCCTTACGCTGAATACAATCAAGCTGGATATCTCATCTTTAACGATAGAACCGACTATAATTCCTGGGAGGCCAAATCGGGGATGGCGAAGAATCTTCCCGAGGGCGTGACTCTTGTCGTGTTCACCGGGAATTCCGCAAAATCCCACCACCAGCAGTTGAAGAGTAAATTCTCTCAATTTGTTGAGAGTTCGCGAATCAAAATTCTATTTGCCCCGGGTGGGGAGGGTGGGTTCTGGGCTCGGGATGCGGTTCCGGTTCCGGTTTTCCAGGCCGAGGGCCTCTCGGTTGTGGATGCTCGCTACTATCACAATTTCGAAGGTGATAGTTACTTTGCGAATCTCTTCGGAGCGACGCTGACCAAACACAACTATTATTATGAGGGTGGTAACTTTCTTGCCAATTCTCGAGGCGAGTGCATTATCGTCAACAAAGATCAAACTTCGATCATGCCCGACAGTGTGTTTACCACAAAATACGGTTGCGCTTCGCTGATTCGTTTGCCCCATATCAAAGGCATTGGCCATATTGACGAAAGCGTCAAATTCATGAATGACACCACTGTCATTACGGATAGCGAACAGTACCGTGATATTTTAGATGATCATTATACCGTGGTCATGATTCCACGTCCGGCCAGAGAGTACGAGACTTACGTCAACTCACTCATCATCAACGGAACAGTTTATGTGCCCGTGTTTGGTCAGGCCGGTGATCAAAAGGCGCTTCAGATTTATCAAAGCTTTGGTCTTAAAACTGTAGCCTTGGACTCTTCGACCTTATCGAATCAGGGATTAGGGTCTGTTCACTGCATCACCATGACCTATCCACCAGTTCCGCTGAAAGAAGTGGCGGAAATGCTGAACGCCGTAGAAGTCCTCTAAGGGGAACGAGATTTGTTAAGGAGGAAAATAATTAAGGAGCGAGAGCTCCTTTTTTATTTCCAAGAGCGATTTTTCTGGAATACACTGGATTTTATGGAAGAAAAACTCTCGGGAAATCCACCCATCACTGTATTTATTTGTACGCGCTCTAAAGATAAAGGCGAGAGCTGTGGCCCGAAAGGTTCAGCAGAGCTTCGCGATCATCTTAAAGGTTGGGTGAAGACCGCGGGGTTGAGCCCTAAAGTGAAAGTGATTGCCTCGTTATGTTTAGGGCATTGTGAAAACGGGATCACGATGTGTGTGCAGCCTGAGAATCGTTGGTTTCTTAAAATCGACGCCCAGAAAGACGTGGAGCAAATCCAACAGCAGATTATCGAGCTCGCCGCCGCTCTTTAGGTAACCTTTAGGTAACAGTTCCCTTTTAGTATTGCCACGCAATACTAAAAGGGAACTGTTACCTATTGTTCCTGTTTAATTGCAATTCTTTTGGATTTCGATTTGGGTTTTGGCTTTGGCGCCGAAAACCGCCTTGAGCTGCAACTTGGAATTGCAGGCCAATTGCTTGACGTTCTCGAAGGCCACTTCGAATGATCCTCGATCGCAAAGAGAGCGGCCCTCGAAAAGTTCGTTCCCATCATTATCTTGGAGGGACCATTTGATAAAGGCTCCGCTTTGCTCGACCGAGCACAGGCCCACGATATTTAACTCTTCATCGAGCGAAGACACAGTGGCTTTGGATTCGGTAAATTGGATTCCACCAGTGTTGACGGGATTAATCACGCCCATAGTTCCGCCATCAGAGCTCGCCTCGGTCGAAGCACCACCAGCGCCCTTTGCGCCGCAGTTCTGGTAGTTCAAAATAAGTACCGAGAGTATGGCAAATATGCCTAAGACTTTGTATTGACGTCGCTTCATAATCCCCCCAAGGACTACAATCAGTGTAGCGTACTTGCGTCTAGTTTTCTAACATTTCCTCCTCAATTTTAGTCTATTGCATCAGCTTGAGACAAATACGAACCATAAGTAATTCTTGGTTTAGCCAAGACCTACGTCAAAATTTGTTTATATCTCGCGTGACTCAATTTGAAACACTTGCGGTGCGCTGTCATCCTCTTCTCTTGGGGTTGGTTTCTCGGGGGAAACCGCAATATCGAAAAAAAGAAAACAACAGAAACGGACTTCTGTTCGGGGGTTATACATGAAGTATTCATTTGCAGCATTATGTGCAGCAGGTCTCTTTGTTATGGGCTGTTCGCAAAACAACAGAGCGGATGCCGCGTCACTTGCACCAGCACAAGATCAAAATGTCGGTCAACGTGTCATCTATGGAACGGACGATCGCTTAGATTTATATCAAGTTGAGCAAGATCTTTGGAAGACAAAAGCCAACTCTACCGTGGCATTGATGTCGAGCTCTAAAGTTTCGAGTAATGGTCTCGGCGGATTCCGAATCTCTACAACAAACTACGGAACTTCCCAGAGCCTTTGTAAGAATGAACCATTCTATGAGCAAGTGACAGCGGCGTTTTGCTCGGGCTCTCTGATCGCGCCGGACATCATCATGACTGCAGGGCACTGTATTCGTTCGCAAAGCTCGTGCGAGTCCACTAAGTTTGTATTTAATTTCGCTTACAGCGCCAAAGGCGCCACGCCCAACAACGTTGGTGGAGACGATGTTTATTCCTGCAAACAGTTGATTCATAGCGAACTCAACAGCAGCAACATGTCAGACTTTGCATTGATTCGATTAGATCGTAAAGTTGTGGGTCACGATCCCATCGCGATTCGTCAGAGCGGGGGGGTTGCGGATAACGAAAATCTCGTGGTCATTGGTCACCCCTCAGGGCTTCCGACAAAGGTCGCTGGTGGCGCTTCGGTCCGCGACAACTCATTGGACGCTTACTTCATCGCAAATCTCGACACCTATGGTGGTAATTCAGGGAGTGCGGTGTTTAACGAAGCCGGCCTGGTGGAAGGAATTCTTGTTCGTGGCGAGCGAGACTTCGTTTATAAGAATGGCTGTTATGTTTCTAATGTCTGCACAAATTCAGGATGTCGTGGTGAGGACGTCACCCGCGTCTCGGAAGTTCTTAATTACGTGGATGCGGCAGAATTAGTTCCTGATGTTTCCGCATCTGCACCTTAAGCTCTGAGATCCCTAATTCTCTGATGTTAAAAAGCCGATGATTCCGTCGGCTTTTTTATTTTCTAAAGGTCGATGGACCGAACTCAACCGCTTTTCCAACGACATTTGTAAAGATCACGTCATCTTCCATGGCGAGCTGACCTCGCACAATGGTTTTTTTAGGCCAGCCCTTAACGGTCATTCCATCAAATGGGGTCCATCCCACTTTACTCTGAATCCAACTGTTTGAGATCATGCGAGAGGCCTTCATATCAACGATAGTCAAATCCGCGTCTTTACCTACAGCTATCTGACCTTTTTGATGAGCTCCATAGATGCGAGCAGGATTGATGCAAATGAGCTCGATCAAGCGCTCTAAACTGAGTTTGTTGTTGTTGACGTGGTTGAGCATGAGAGGGAGGAGAGTTTGGACTCCCGTCATTCCCGAAGGGGATTGTGGGTAAGGAAGTGCTTTTTCTTCGCGCGTGTGCGGAGCGTGGTCGGAGCCGATCACATCTACGGTTCCGTCGGCAATGGCTTTCCACAACGCCTCTTGATGATGCTTCTCTCGAACCGGCGGATTCATCTGAGCTAATGTTCCCAAACGATCGTAGCAATCGGGCGCGTGCAAAGTTAAAAACTGAGGGAGACATTCGACGGTGGCCCACTGTTTTTTGTGTTTGAGAAAGGCCATCTCTTCGGCGGTGCTCACGTGGAGAACATGCACCGGACGCTGAGTTTTTTCGGCAATATTGAGGATGCGTCGAGTGGCCGAAAGGGCCGAGTCTTCGTTTCTCCAAACCGGATGATCTTGAACTCGACCACTTTGATCTGCAATGGATTTACGATCGCGAAGGATAAATTCATCTTCACAATGAACGGCGATGCGACGACTTCCATTTTTAAAAATCTTTTCTAAAGTTTCGTCGTCAGAGACGAGAAGATCTCCCGTGGAACTTCCCATGAAGATCTTAATCCCTGAGCAGCCAGGCAGTTTTTCTAACTCGGCGATGTGCGGAGTGTTTTCTGCCGTGGCTCCCATGAAAAACGCGAAATCACATTTGGCTTTGCTGGCGGCGAGATTGAGTTTCTCCTGAAGTTTTTCAGCCGTTGAGGTGTTGGGTTTGGTGTTCGGCATTTCGAAAAAACTGGTGATCCCACCCGCAATGGCGCTCATCGAGCCGGTGTATAGATCTTCTTTGTGAGTCAGTCCGGGCTCGCGAAAGTGCACTTGGCTATCGATCGCCCCTGGAAGGACCGTGAGATTCTTCGCATCGATCACAGTTTTGGCCTTTTTAGCCAGGCCTGGACCGATGTCTTGAATGATTCCGTTTTTAACGGCGATATCGGTGATTTCCCAACGAAGGGATTGAGATTTATCGGTGACAGCACAACGACCGTCGGTAATGACTAAATCATAACTAGACATACGAACCCCTCAACTTGCAATAGGTTACAAAAAGCTCGAGAATATGATTATGGAATCAATTGTTCTTTTTGTCATGGCCCATGGGACAACGGTGATCACTATGCTTCTCGGGTCGATCATTCTTTGCGTTTTTGGACTCCTTCTTATTGGCTTTCACAGCCCCAAAGAGTTGGTGATGGGGGAGCTGGGAGCAGTGGATCGCATCGAAGGCGTGTTGCGCCGTATACTTTCTGAGCAACAGTTTGTACCGGCCGGGGGCAGCATGACTCCGGAGGGCGTTGGCGTGGCCGCTGGAACGGCGATGAATGATGATCAGGCGGCTCTTTACCGAATTCAGGTAGAGGCCCTCGAAAAAGAAATTCAGGAGAAGCAATCCATCATCGAAACTCTGGAAAAGGGTGGAGCCACGGTGGGCGACAATTCGGAACTCTTGACTTTAAAACAGAAGGTGAAGGATCTTGAGGAAAAACTCAGCGAGTACGCGGTCATTGAAGAAGATATCGCCGACCTCTCAAAATATCGCCAAGAGAACGAGGATTTAAGACAAAAAATTAGCCATGTCTCCGGGGTTCCCGCTAACGATGCCGTCGTTATGCCTTGGGATGAATTCGAAAAAGCGGTGAAAGACAAAAAAGTGAAGTCGGTGAAAGACAAAGATAATATCGATACAACAATCCAGGCTGCGGATGCTGAGACTCCGCCAATTCCTGTGGATACAACCCCTCAGGACATACCGACAATAGTGCTTAACTCAGATAATAAAGAATAAATCCTCTTTAAAGGACGCATCATGATCTTACTTCTTTTAGTTTTTCAACTGGTCCACGCCGCGCCTATTAAAAAATCTCCAGACGAAATGATCAAAGACGTGCGTCAAATTCTCACCGAGAATAAACAGCTCGAAAACATTAAGCAGTACGGCCCTGACGGTTACCTTCAGCTGTTATCTATCGCAAACTCTCCTCAAGAATCCATCGAGGTTCGCTGGAATGCCATGATGGCGATGGCCCGCATTGGTGGCGTTCACAGTATTCCGGATCTGGAAAAGAACCTGACTCATTCTTTGTGGTATATGCGCAGCGGGGCATTGAACGCTCTCAGTTTGGTGGAAAAAGACCGTGGTTTGGCGCGTGCGAAGCAATTACTTAAAAACGATCCTGCTTTGTTAGTGCGCGCCTCGGCTCTCCAAGTGGTGGCTCAGCAGTCGACAGTGGAGAGTAAGTATCTTTGGACGGAGCTCTACAATCCCTTAAATTTTGACAACGGTTATAGTTTATCCATTCGAAAAAGTATTATTAAAGTTTTGTCCAAGGCTCCAAGTAAAAAGGAAGCTCCTAAATTCATCGCTTTGATTCGCGACAAGGATCCTGAGGTGCGCACGATTGCGATCCATACCCTGGAGTCTTTATCTAAAAGGAAGTCTCCAGCAAGCCCTCTCCCAGACTCGGTGGTGTCTTACTGGCAAGGTTGGTACGAAAAGGCGAACTTCTAACGTTTTTTGGTATTTCGTAACAGCGTACGTTCAATCGAAATTTCACGGGTGATTCGGTAGAAGATCACCTGTTCCTCGAGGCCATCACTGGCTTTCTTTTCGGGGCTGGAAATAAAATCTCGCACCACTTCCTTATCCTTAGCGATCGAAACTTTAGTGCGGCCAGGGCCCACTTTAATCACGTTGATATTAAGAACATAGCGATTTCCGCCGGTCATGGTTTTGGTCTCGTGGGGGGGCTTAAAGGCCGCGGAGCCCCGGATAGGGGTGGTTTGGATCTGTCCTAAATCCATATTATTGATGCGGAGAGGGTAGCTAATGATCGCCTGCTGTACGGCGCGCCAGGTTTCCTCAAAACTCGCTTTGTATTCCCGCTCGGGGATTTTATCGACATTTTCGTCGTGATCCGGCGCCGACGAACACGCCGTAAGTGCCAGAATTAAAAGCGAAAATAAAAAAGCTCTCATACTTTTGATTCTACATAAAAAAAAGCCAATGTCCAACGGTCATCCTCGGTGTCCACAATGCTTAGAATGGTGACAGTCTTTAACTTATTTTCAAACCCAGTGACAAAATTTGTGTTTTCCCACGCGTTCCATCATTATCGCCGCATTCCCAATGAATTTTAATAAAAGGAGTTACACGTGAAGATGTTTTCAAAAATAGTATGCGCTTTGTTTGTAGGGGCCATCGGCGTCCAAGCTTCGGCCAACAATTATGTAGAATCAGAAATGCTAGATTCTCAACTTGTTGACGGTGCAGTGGAGATGATGGAACAGCGTTTAGGTCGCAACTTGAGCGACGACGAAGTTGAGAAACTCGTTGAAGAAATGCTTTCCAGTGAAGCGGCACAAATCGCGAGCGATGAGATTATTCTCGACGCGCAAATTCTTCCGACAGCCGGTGTATCTATTGTCGTGAACAGAGCTTCGCAAAGAATGACTGTATCATGGCCTGGTGGACAGGACACGTTTCCTGTGTCGACGGGTGGAGGACGTAAGTGCCCTAAAAACGGAAGAGCCTGTTACAATGCAGGAACCCCTGCTCGCAGCGGAATCACGGGTCAAACGTACACCGGTAACTCTAAATTCTCTAATCTTTTCCGCGTTCCACTCCCTTGGGCGACTCACCTTTGGGGCGGGTTCTATATTCATGCAGCTCCGGCAGGAACTGAAGGCTTGTTGGGCACAAGAGCATCAGGTGGATGTATTCGAACTCCTTATGCTAAAGCGAAAATGATCGTCGAGCTCATTCGACGTCATGGACCTGCAACTTACACCATCAATTAATACTAGAACGTTTTTCGAAGACCGAGTTGGAGAATATCGAACTCGGTCGTCTGACCCGAAACGGGGCTCTTGTAGGTCGTCCGACCGTAATCCCCAAAGATGGTCCAACTGTCGAAAGCGGCAGATGGATCCAGGCGAATTCCAAAGCTCGCACCGAGCTCACGATTTTCTAAGTTAAAATTAAAATCCTGTCCTGTCGGACCAAAACGGGCATCCACCCAGAAGTGATCGTTCTCAAGAATAAATTTACCCTGAAATCCAATAAATGATTTAAAGCCAAAATTGAGACCATCTTGGAACATGGATAAGTAATATCCGCCCACGGCAAACTTCAGGGGAAGCTTATCGATGCCCAATGGAGTCGTGTAGACCAACCACTGATCACCGCGGAAGAGCGGCGTCGATTCAAACGGGGCCAATTGCGGTTTGCTCGCTAAAGGAATCGACAGCGAAAAAGTTCCCTGAACTTCGAGATCAACGTAAACGGGAACGTAAATTCCGAAGCCCACCATGGCGCTCATTTGACTGAATGTATCGTTGAGGAAAGTTTGATCGAGCGTGAACTGACTCATTCCGAAAACCGCATCAAACGCAAACGTTTGATCGAAGACTTCGCCTTTTTGCCCGGGCTGTTCTTTGAGCCAACGGTTATTGACTTTATTCTCTGAATACATGTTTTCTTTAAATACATAATGTTTTTGCAGTCGAAGTAGGCGCTCTTCATCGGACTCAAAACCCAAACCAAATTCGTTATTGGTGATCATGTTTTTAGGAAGGAGAGTAATCTTTCGTCGCGCATACACCGACGGAATCCAACCGATCTTGTGTTGGACTCGACCTTCTTTGTCCACAACTTTATAGCCAATCTTATAGTAGAGTTGGAGATTGCTTTGAGAGGTGCGGATTTCGTTGACGACAGCAAATGCCGTATCGAAGAGGAATGCTTTTGTATGTTGATCGATGCGATCGAGGCAAAGTCCTTGGCTCAAGTAACAATCTTTATGAGTCCAATATCCAGGTTGAGAAAAGACGGGGATAGAGCTCATGTCGCGTGGAACTAAAATGTCCATTTCTACCGCAGTTTCCATGGGAGAGATTGACTCGTAATTTCGCCAGTCATAATAGGTGTAAAGATCCATCGGATCGTAATCCGAGCGGCGAGCGATGCGTTTCCAAACGCCTTGGCTGTCGCGATCCATGCGCATTTTTTGGATATATTCGTCGGGCGAGTCGATCACTTTAACGAGTTCGCCCGGTTGAATTTTAACGTGAGGGCGTCCCATCGTGTTTGGATTTGCATAAGCGTCTTTGGGCTGATTTCCTGGGATCGGGCGAAGTTCGATAAAGTAAATCACACGCTGTTTGATTTCATCATTGCGAATAACTCCAAGCTTCGCCTCTGGTGTGGCGTAAGCCGCAGGTGGAGCCGACGTGGACGCGGGTGCTGGCGGTGCTTGGCGTGTGGGCTCTGAGGACAGCTGGCGCATTTCGTGATTTTGTTTTTGAAGTTCGGGATGAATCTCTTCTAAAGATTTTTGCTTTTGGTCTTGATCCGTAAGAAAATTTAACGATTTCTTAGATTCCTCTTTGCTCAGATGAGAATCTTCAACAAAAATGGACCCGAAATGCACGCCACCTTCGGCATACGAATATACACAATACGTGTTTATTATAAAAACACTTGTGATGAGTCTCAGTAGTTGCAAGAATCGTTTTACGTGTAACATGTCAAAATTACTATCGGTAATGGCCAGATCCATTATGAGGCAAAATGGACTTTTTAAGCAAAATAGCGACTTTGGGCGGGTCTTGAATTGCGAAAGAGGAAAAAGTTTGGAAAAATGGTAGAGTGTTACTAGTCTTAAGGTGGGGTGATTATGCGT
Organism: Bdellovibrionales bacterium; assembly: GCA_019750295.1. NCBI lineage: Bacteria > Pseudomonadati > Bdellovibrionota > Bdellovibrionia > Bdellovibrionales > Bdellovibrionales bacterium. The sequence continues at coordinate 45,009 of JAIEOS010000009.1, forward strand.
CTAACTTTGTTCTTTTCCATGATTTTTATTTCGGTGTTTACTTTTGCACAAGATGCCGCGGACGAGAATTTAAACTTCAATATGGATCCTCCATCGATCGCCAAACAAAAGCAGCAGCAAGTTGGTCGCATGCGTACCATTAAACTTTACAAAGCCAAGGGCCAAATCGGTGAGGCGGACAACGGAATGCTGGCCATTCGCGAGCCAAAAACGATTAAAAAAGAGGAACTCGCTGTGATTCAAAAGCTTGTCGACGAGGAAAATCGCGACCGTGCTGTAATCATCGATGAAATCAGTAAGGTCAACAAGTTTGATGAAAAGAAAAAACAACAGTTCGTCAATGTGTACTATTCAACATGGAAGAACGTCGACCCGAAAGGGACTTACTATTTTGAAAAAGCCACTTGGCAGAAGAAATACTAATCTAAAAACACTCAAGGATTGAGAAATGTTAAAAAGGATTTTGTTCTGTGTCGCCCTTTTACCGACTCTGGCTCAGGCCCAGAATTTTGAAAGTGCCTTCTCCGCCATAGGTTTACGTGGGATCACCGGCTACGCCGGCTTTGGTTTCGCGAGCTACGAAGTGACGACTCCCAGTGATCGTTTTCGTATGGATCAAGGAATCTTCGTCTACGCGGGAGTCGAGCGACGGTTTGGAACAAGTCCGTTTTTTATCACCGCTGCATTTAATTATCTCAAAACAAACGGAGAGTCTTTCTACGATTATACGACTCTCGGAGGGACCCAGTACACGGGACAGGACATTGGCTACAGTGCCTCCAATTATCAGATCGGTATGGGTCTTAAGATGAAGCTCTTCGCCGACAGCTGGGCCCGCCCCTACCTCGAAGGAGGAGGACTCTTCGGATATCATGAGCTCACCTATACTAAAAATCTGGAGACGATCACTGGCGGGAGCGGTTATAAAAGAAAAGATGGTCTCACTGGTCTAGGGTATTACGGAGAGGGCGGAATCGAAGTCGACTTTGCAGAGACGGCGGGAATAAAAGTGGGACTTCGGTATCAAGAGACCACCACTCGGCCTTTCGAAACTTTAGCCAATCAAAAGTTAAAATTCGAATCGACGATCTTCCAAATCGCCTTCCTCAAAAAATTCTAAAAGGTACGCCGAGCCTTTTCTCTTAGGGTTGTGCCGAGAAGTAGGGGTTTGTTCCGGAAGAGTGGTCAGTCACGTCTTCGACGTTTTTGACGAAGGGAAAATTGGCCTTAAGATGCTCGGAGATTCCCTGCTTGAGAGTCATTGCCGACATTCCGCAGCCTTGGCAGCCGCCGCCCATAAAAATGTAGGCGGTGTTGTCTTTAAAATTTTTCAATTCGGCCCAGCCTCCGTGCATCGCCAGAGACGGGTTGATCGTTTCCTGCATAAACTGGAGAATTTGTTTCACTTCAGGCGTGTCGGGCAATGTGTTCGGAACTTTTTGTTCCACCGTAATTTCTAAAGGTGCAGTAGCGACATGCTCTTCGAGTAAACCTTGAAGCGGCTCCAACAATACATCCCAATCGACCCAATCTTGTTTGGTGAGTTCCACATAATTGGGTCCAATCTTTAGCGCTTGGGTCCAAGGAAAGCCAAAAAGTTTTTTTGCGAGTGGAGAGGTGAACGTTTTTTGTTCGGCAGAGTACTCAGCCGTGTGGTCGGCGATGTCCTGCGGAAATTCGAAACGATAGGTCTGTTCGTTGATGGGTTTTACATTCATGGCCGCCAACTTAAATGGTATTGGGTGTTGGCGCAAGGTTCATCCGTGTTTTTAGAGGTTTACGGAAATAGAGGGGGAAGCCTTCGGCCTGATCTTACGAAATGGACCTCTAACGCGGCTGCGGCGTAAACTCCAAACATTTACCCGATAAGTTTTACAGGGGTTATAACACAATTGGTAGGTTAAACCTGAGTAATATCAATCACTTGTAAAAAATCATGTAAATCCTATAAAAACGACAATTTTTGTTCACAAATTGTAGACGGGAACAGTAAAGCTAGGGGGTCAATACAATAAAATTTATAGGTATTCCGAGTATTTAGCTTTTCCATATCTGGGTACAGTTCTTGAACATTACTCAGGTAGGAATCTTAATTTAGGGGCTAGAATGCGTTTAAATGCTTTGCTGCGATTGTTGGTGTTCATAAGTTGTGGGAGTGTACTCACTTTAGACGCTTATGCCGTCGACTCTAAATTTATTTCCGATTACGAAAATAGCGTACTTACTGAAGTTCAGCCGGGCCAACTGGGTGCGATGTGGAAAGCTCGCATCTATGGAGAAGGGGCCGACCTCGAATCTCAGACCGCACAAATCGGTGGCTTCGAAGTCAGCTTCGAAAGTAAATACAAACTCTTAGAAAATCTAGAAGCCCGTGCCGACGTTCGTGGAAAATTTGAAAACGGCCGTACTCAATCTTTCTTTGGAGATCTCGAGCCTCTCTCGGGAATTCTTGTGAGAGAAGCTACAATTAACTACAAACCATTTTATAGCGACGTCCTTTCGGGCAAGGCTGGAATCATCGATCAAGATGTTTTAGGGATGCCTCTTCTTATGTATCGCCGCGCATTCCCGGGAGTCTCTGCAAAAGTTCGCGGGCAGTGGACCGAAGAGTTTTCGACCTCCGTCATGTCCCAAGCCTTAATTCCTACCTCCTCAACGTTATCAACTCGTACGGTGGAAAAAGAAGCGACTCCGCAATTTAATACTCACACCTTATCCTTAGACTATGATCAAAAGACGCAAACTGGAGTTCATTTATTTGGTTTGGGAATTTCTGGATCTCTTTATGAGTTTAAAAACCTTCCGAGCTTTGTCGCTTTCGAAAGTCAAAAGCGCGGAAATTTCTATTCTCAGGTGAATGGTCCCAACAACTCGTCCTTCGCCTTCCCATTTAGAGGCTGGTTTGCCAAAGCCTTTGCGGATTATAGAATCAATCATCGAGTTCAGCCCTATATCTCTTATCAGGTGATAAAAAACGAAGAAGCGCCCGCGACCTATAATGATGGTCAAGTGGTCGCTGTCGGTACGGTCATCATGTTCCAGAACTACAACTGGTTTGTGACCTACGAAAATTTCTTCGCCGAGTCGGACGTGGTTCCGGCGTTCTACAACAGTTGGGGTTATGGAAACACCAACAAAAAAGGGAACGGCGTAGATACTTCTTTAGAATTTAAAAAATACAATTTTAGATTGAGAGCTCAGTATTACAAAGCTGATGTTCTTAATCCTGATGGCTTACAACAGAATCAAGATTACTTCTATTTTGGGGTGGAGACAGCCTATGACAAAATCTAATATGTTCAAGTGGGTCGTAGTTGCATTAACTGCAACGGTGTTAAATGCCTGCGTTAAAGCAGAGAAGCGTCAGGATATCGATACGGGGAATCCAGATCCTCAGAAGCGATTTCGCTTTAGCCGATCTAGTGGTGGACAAGTCGACGTGACGGGCTACGCCGAGAACTTATTAACGTCCGGAGATGTCACGATCGAAGGTATTGATACAACGAGCGATGTGAACACAGGAACCGTCACCAATCGTCAGTACAATTTAAGACTTTGCGGAATCTCCGATGTGCGCGCAAGGAACAACAGCATATTAGGCGCTAAACTCAAAATCCACAGTGACCTTGCGTTAGTGCCTCGAAAAAATGCAAATGCCGCCGTAGATCCTACGATCGTGCATGTGGAAAACAACGACTGTATCTATTGGGCTGTAGTTGTTCCGTTTAACCACTATGCCGATTCGGTCAATCTCGAAGTGAACTTCGTTATTCTCTCGATGGCCGCGCCAAAATCTTACATCCATAAGAAGGTTCTCTTTAATCCTTGGAACAGATCTCGTGGTGGCGACAACCCCGAATTTTTAGACATCACGCGCACAGTAGTGAGCGATTCTCTTCGTCGTCAGCCTTGGGCTCGTGGTGAAGATGATATTTATAAAGCCCTTAAAGGGGATCTCGTTTCAACGCCGAAGCGTTTAGAGATCAGCTCCGTAGCGGTGACGCCGTTACAGAAAAACCGTGAAAACTACGTTTCTAAAAACAATTTAGGCGCCGAAGCAAACCAAGATTTAATCAATGAGGCTGATATTGAAATCCGCCGCAGCATGAATCGTCTGCAGCCGCTGGATCTCTTTTTAAACTTACAGCTTTCGGGTTTAAAAATTCGGCTCAAGAATTCTTCAGGCACCCCCTATGACGATAGTCAAAGAATGGGTCGCTATCGCATCCAGGCGCAAATCATCGCCACCGATCTGGATACTCGAGGTTATCACATCATTACGGATCGTAAATTCAATGCCGCCGATAAGATTTGGTCAACAAACACAATGGGTGTGAGTGCGCTCATTCCTCTCTCCGTGATGATTCGTCCCAACTGGGGGAATTTACAACTCGCTTTAAGAGTCGAGTCTTTCGACGTTCCTGAGGCTGAACCCTTTCAAGCTCTTTACACTTTGGGGCAGTTTAGTGATATCGGTCGGTCTCAATCTCTATCTTTTGATTTGAGCTCTTACACACGCTCCAATTCCCCGCAAAATCTAGATTTCGATTATGCGAAATATCTAGCTTCGGCGACAAACTATGAACAGTGGCAAAAAGGTCTGACGGAGGGTCTTATCCCGACAGAGGAAGAGCTTCGACGTCAGTGCGTACAAAAGAACGGTTCCGAAAAAAACTGTGTCCCAATGTATGGAACTCTCGAGAGAGGATTCCCGCGATTCCGATTTAATCTCCTCAACGTTCTCTTCAGTCGGATTATGCCTGGAGACACGGCGACAGATCGTACAATTCAATATACCGTTGATACATGCCTCGTGAACAACGTCACTCAACAGAGTCCTGGTCGAGGGCTTAAATTCGAAATCACTACAGAAGACCGTGGAATTCCTTTTAAGCTTGTTCGCGAAACGGACCATCAAGGCTGCTTGCGCTGGTTTGGAATGATCTCTCATAAACCCTATCATCGTGAAAACTTGGTGCGAAAGGTTTCCCACCTTAAATATTTAGGGACGGACCTCGGGCGCCAGGAATTTGATCTCGATTACTACATCAACCCTTGGGACGAAAAGTTTACCTTTGGTCGAGATGCTCGCGCTCTCCCTGAAGAATATCTGATGCAGATTGATGCGGCTCAAAAAATTGCACCCCCGACTCGCATTTTGATCACTAACTTTAATTATGATGCCATCGGTTTTAGATATGTGATCGATAAGTTTATGAATTTAACTGTTAAGAAATCTGTTTTGATGGCGGTCGAAGCGAAGATTCTAAAGTACAACAGTATTATTTGGGGACGAAGTGGTCTCTCCGAACTTCGCGATGGTATTTATCTTTTAAAAGTGGCGATGCAGAAGGATTACTTAGATCCTACGGCTCCCGGACGCGCGATCTCCGTAAATAAAAGGACGGGACAGCGTCGTCTACGCACCGAAAACGCCAATGATAGTGAGACGAAACAATTCCTCACCGTTAAAGAGGCTCTCGTGCGGGTTCTTGGTGGAAAAATCGTAACACCGATCGAATTTGACGTCACTGATCTTAGAACTCTTCGAATTCGCGCTCAGTTATTTATACAAGTGGAGACCATTGACGAAAAATTACTTCGTCTCGCAGTTCTTCTTGATGAGCGATTGACTTCGATGATGGGTCAGAACGGGACGGAGCTCACTCCTCAGGTTCTTAATGAGCTGGCCGACCAAGAAAAAATTCAAAAAGAATTGGAAGTGGCTCGTCAAGCGGCCGATCAAACTCAGATAGCTGCATTGGCAGAGCGTTTACGCCTGAGTGAAGAAAAAGTGAAAAACCTTTTAAAAGGAATTGATCGCACGACTATGTCCAGAGTTCTTTCCGAAATGGCGCGGATACGTAGCCTAGGAGAGACGGGTGTATCCAATGATCGTAATCGTCAGTACCAAGCTGTGAATTCGGCATTGAGAACCACGATTCAGGCCATTCAAAATAAAATTAAAAACAAGATTGAGGCGGAAACCGCTCGATCCGCCGAAGATTACGTGCAGAAGCGCGAGCAAGAGTGTGCTCAGATCGTCAAAGATCTAAAGGCAGCGGGTCGTCATGAAGAAGCTCAGTTGTACGATATCACATCGTCAAACAGGGCGGACGGAGCTCTTTGTCGTATCGACTTGGATAAAGAAAACCGTTTCTACTATTTAACATCAACTTTAGATATTGGTTCTGATCGTTGGTTGCGTTCCATCCTTACTGCGGAAGAGTATGCTCAGTTCCAGAGTAGCTCGTTACGGGATGACTTCACAAAACCGTACATGCCGAACTATGACTTTGATTTGCTCTCTAACCAGGGAGACGAGAAGGAAAAAGACGAAAATGGACAAGAGTGGGGAGAGCGAGTTTCCGGACTTCCTCGCCGTACTTTTATTGGTCCAGTCACTTTCGTATTGAACGGGAACGGTTCGGCGATGCGTCCGACCGATGTTCTTGATGAGAGCCGATGTCAGGGAACTTGTGCGGTGCTTGATGAGTCCGAGAAGAGCATTACGAACAATTCAAACTTCATGAAGGATCTCCGTGAAAAAATGGTGAGAGCCTTTGGAAATGCGGTCAACGATGCCTACGAGCGTAGCCCTTATTTTGGTTACGTGGGCCACTTCTACAACAAGCAGGTGGAAGATTTGATTCCGTTGTTTCGCGGGGTTCGTTCTCAATATATTCAAGAGATGGAAAAGCTCTCCGAAGTTGGGAACCTCGTCGAAAAGATGAACATGCAATACGTCTCTTTTGGTGATTCCCAAGAGAAGGTGCGCTATTTGGATCAAGATTGTTACAAGCAATGGAAGTCACAGGTTGATGCGACTTATCGTCGCTGGCAGAATGCCGCCACAGAAGAGGATCGTGAGTACGTGATTCCAAATCTGCCTGAGAGTTGTTTGAGAGATTCCGAACGCCAAGTGACGAAGCAAGAATTCGTGAACAGCATAAATGAGAAGAAGTCGGTCTCTCTTGCGATGCAAGATTTAAAAGAATTCTCTAAGAACGGACTGATGTCAGAAAAGCTCAGCTTGGAAAAGAAGCGAGATGTTCTGATGGGGCTTTGCACAGAATTGACCGCGCAAATGGTGCCGCGAAATACCGAAGAGCTCGATCGTCATATCGAAAAGGGCCTCCATCGTTTTGCGCTTCGTGCGACGGCAGTCCCTCACAATCGTCAGTTTATCTTAGGTAAAGTGCGTGCGATTGAAGAGAACTGTCAGTCTCTGGTCCGTACGTTTTATAGCGATGCGAAACGAGCGATTCAGGGCATGAATAATGTTAAGGATCAGAATTTCAAGATCGCCACTTTAGCTCGATTACTACCGATGCAGGTCGTTCGTAACGCTCGCGTTCTTGATACGTCTAACAGATACATCTACCGCGATGGTAAGACGCTCAACTATTCCGTAGGTACAAGCTTTAGCTTATCAAATAGCTTTGGCGTGAATCGTGGTATGAAGTTCGATCCGCTCGAGTCTTTAGAAAAGCTCTCAGGTGCGGTGGGTGGACGAGCTGGAGATGCCGCCAACAAATTTATTGGTGTCGCAGGCGGTATGGTGAATTTCGCCTGGGCTCAGAACGAAAACGTTTCTCGTTCCAACGGAACATCGGTTTCGGACGGTACGACGTTATCGGCGCAGATTTCGACTCTCGATATTGAATTGTCGGAGTGGGAAAAGTGCGTCACCGTCCGTTTCGATGCAAAATATTATAGAGAAGCGATCGAAAGCCTCGTGAGAAACGATGGTGCGGCCGTCGGGTACGACACGAAGTTTATCTCTGGAATTGGCTATATGATGTGCTCTGGAGACCACGACAAGATGGACGATCTTAACGAAGGAAAACAACTTCGCGTTCGTGAAAGATATTACTATCTCACTCAGATCTTTAATGAGGGGGATATGCAGGATCCTCAGTCTCTGGCGAACCATCCTTGGATGCTCCAGATTCGTGGAGTTCGAGATTTTGCAATCTTCCAGGCGGCTCTGAAAAAGCCAGAGCGAGAGTTAAATTGGTGGTCAATGTATGGTTATGCCCGTAATGACTTGGTCTCTATGGCTCAGTTAGGAGCCGATCAGCGACATAACGATCGCTCATCCATGGAGATTGTGAATTACGAAGATGAAGCGAAAGCTCTTCAGATGATGAAAGAGGCTTACGTTCAGTCATTACCAACATTCCCAGGACTCTATCAGTTCTCCGACAGTCCGGATGATCTTGTCACAGATTGGTTAGAAGTCGCTCGTTAAGAGCGGCTTTGATTTCCGTGGATACAGAAAAGAGTCGATTCTTTATTGTGGTGCCGCCCGGGTTAGAGCGAGCGGCTCTTTATGAGCTTCATCGCTTCTACAGTGATGTTTTCCAAACGACGCTTTCTGAATTTGAGCAATTCCCCGGCGGAATCGAAGTCGCGCTCCCGCTGGTTCAGGGGCTTCAACTCAATTTTCTTAAAATTCCCGTTCGTGTCCTGTTACGTTTAGCGTCCCGGGAGATCAGTAGCGAGGACGATTTTATTGCTTTCATTAAAGAGCAGGAGTGGGGACTCTTCGGAACTTACCGTAAAATTTATGTGAGTAGCCGAACCTCAGAGCTCCGATTTAAGGAAAACCTCGAGAATATTTTTAAGAGAAAAGCGAATCTGAAGCAGGACAAGGCGGGCAGTGACATCTACATTCGCTTCTTTAGAGATGAGTGCACTTTTAGTATTGATACGTCGGGCGAAGATCTTTACGTGCGCGGCGGCGACAAGTGGGTGGGGGAAGCTCCTTTGCGAGACAACATCGCCGCCGGCATTTTGCAGTTTTCCGTCCAAGGAATTTCTAACTTTCAAGATTGGGTCTTGGTGGATCCCGTCGTTGGCTCGGGAACTTTTCTTTTAGAAGCGAATAATATGCATCTCGCCTCCCCGCGGACCTACGGATTTCAGACTTGGAAGATTCCTTTGGTGAAAGAGGTGGTAGTGCCCGAGATTGTTCAGAGTTCAATGATGGATTTTCATCATCTCTACGGGTTTGATCTGGATGAGAAAGTGGTGAGGATGGCCGAAAAAAATATGCGTTCGGCACACCTCCAAAAGGCCACCATTGCTCAACGAGACGCCTTCGATAAGAAGGGTATTCTCAAGGAAGATCATAAAAAACTGGTGATCATGAATCCACCTTACGGGAAGCGTATTAAAATCAAAGAACGGAATTACTTCCCGGAATTGCTCGAGTCCGTCATCTCCTGGACGCAAGCGGATCGCCTTGGAATCATCGTCCCGCGGGGAGTGATGTTAAGTCATCCCGACTACGAGATGGTGAGAAGTCTCGATATGCTTAATAGCGGAATCGAAATTTTCTTCTACCTCTTCCTCAAACGCGAAAAGGTTGCCGACAAGGTTCCAGGTTCCTAAAAAACAAAAAGCACGGTGTGAAGACCGTGCTTTTTTGTTTTTTAGGAACCTGGAACCTTGTCGGTGTTAGCCGCCGGGTCCGCCACCTTGGCCGCCGCCGCCACTGGCGCCGGAGCCCGCGTCGCCGTTAGATCCGGCACCGGTTTCTCCGCCAGAGGAGCCACCGCTGTTTCCACCGGGACCATCGCCTCCAGGTCCATTGCTGCCACCGGGTCCATCGCTACCGCCGGGTCCGTTACCACCGCCGTCGGTTCCGCCCGGTCCATCGCTGCCATTTCCATCGCGAAGGAAACGGGCTTCCTCCTCAGGAGTTCCGTTCAATGCGAGATCACAGCCTGTTGTTTCTGTATTGCAAGCTTTCGCCATTTCTACGCAAAGATGGCGAATATCATTTTCGCGAGTGGGTGCGGTGACGCATTTTTGAATGGGCCGGCCACGATTCCAATAGTTAAAGTTTCGGCGTTTCGTTGCTGGATAGCTCCACTGGTTAAAGGAAACGTATCCGTGCCGAGTTTGAAAGATCTGTTCGAATTGACTGCGATCAGTGACTCGATCCATTGATAAATAACGTTCGGAGGCGGCTTCTTCTTCGGGTGTAAACTCATATTGAGAAGCATCGCAAGGTCCGAGAGAAGCAATCGACATAATCGTGGTTTGCAGCGCGAGACGCCGGCGTTCTGCAGGGAGAGTGGCCCCGAAGCCGTCATTATCGTAGCGAGCAGCCATTGCGATCGCGGCGATATATTTGTTAGAGGCATTGGGGTATCCGGCGCGCGCCATACCTTGTTTGATACATGCGTAAGGTCCCAGTCCTCGAGCGGGCGACGCGGGTCCATGTCCTCTGCGAGGAGGGTGAGATGGGCGACGAGCTAAACGAGGATTTTCGCGTTCAATCTGGGCCACGGATCTTTCGATTTCATTGTAATGGCGCATGAGTTTAAAGCAGGAATGGTTTTGACCTGCAGTGTGGCGGTTCCATTCCGCTTGAGTTGTTCCGCAGTAGTTTTGAATACGACGGTATTCGGTAAAGACCTCTGCTTTATATTTTTGGAGGGCTTCCGCTTCGGAGGTTCCGGCGTATCGAGCGTCGGCTTGGATGGCCTTTAAAAGACTTCTGCGGAAATGATCTGCAAAAGACTGTTGGCCCATCTCACGATAGAATCTTTCGACGACAGTAATACAATTTGATTGAGTAAGATCTTTTCTCAAATTGGCGCAATAAGGTTCGGCTGTTGCTGCGTTGGCATAAGTGAAGTAGCGCGGATTACATTGGTGACCCGAGCGTTGACCACCGGTATCGGTCGGGAGGGCGCAACGGTTGGGGGAATCACAAGTCACTCGGAATGACCCGTTACCCGTCGGTCGACGTTGCCAAGTTCCCCAGTATCCACCGATAAGACAGTTCGCTCCAACGCGGTAAGGGGGAGGGGTCTCAGTTCCTTGGGCGAAGCTCTCTTCGATCAACTGAAAAAATCCTGCGGACTTCTTTTTCTTAGATTCAAATTCACCATTGGCGTTTTGGCTTTGGAACTCTTCCACATTGGCCATAAACTCATGCACTTTGCGATAAAAATTATAAACTGTTTTTGCATCCAATTTTTGGATCTGTTCATAGGTCAAAAATGGAATTTCCGTCATCTGAAGAGATGCCGGTGAGCGATCAAATTCGTCCTCAGCGATCACTGAATTTTGATCCGCGCCATTGTTTTGAGCTTGTTGTGTCGGCATCTCTTTTTTTCGATAAAGAGAGCAGGCACCAGCGACAGAAACCATCACTGCAAGAGACACGACCAATTTCATCAGAGAATTTACATTTTTCATAAATTTACCTCGTAAACTATTTCGGCAAATTTAATTCTTAAGTTGAGCCATAGCTGGAGAACTGACCCTTGGACGAGGAGATCGAAACTCTGGCTATTATATAGTCGCGCGACGAGAGAGCACAAAACGTCGAACGAGATAAAAGACCAGGAGTAAAGCTAAAGCGGCGAAAACAAAAATTTTGAACTTCTTCACGTAGGTGAGGATATCCTCGCCATAGTAAGAGACAAGATAGACTTGAGTGGGAACCGAAAACAGTGCGGCCAAACCATCGGTGAGAAGAAAGGTCCACTGGGAAACCCCTAGGGCTCCACACATTAAGTGACCTGGGAAGCGCACTCCGGGAATAAATCGAAACACCGAGGGGGCCCAAAACCCATACTTTTTAACCCAACCGCGAATACGGTCCATTTTTTCGTCTGTAAAATGAGTTTGAAAGCGATCGCTGCGCATGATCTGTTTTCCAAAAACTTTACCCATCGAAAAGATAAAATAATCGGTGATAATCACCGCAAGAAAACACACGGCCGCCAGAGTGTGCGGGTTGACCATCGGGGCGCCAGGATAAGGCGGCGGGTATTCTTCGGGATTTAATGAGATGTGACCCGCAAGACCCGCGCTGATGATGATCACTTCTTCGGGAATGGGTACACCTAAGCTACAGATAAACATAAAACCAAAGATCGCCGCGTACACGATGAGGGGCTGATAGGTATAACCTGCAAACCAATCTCGAATGTCTTCGAGATCCATTCCCACCACTTTTCTTCCAACGTAAACCAATCCTAAAACAAATAGGAGCAGTCCAATGGCGATGAACTTATTGGAAGTTTTCCGCATATTCACAATAGGTCATTCCTATTTTTGAGTGATCGATTTAATAATCACTGGTTCTTTGGGCACGTCTTGATGGAAACCATGATTTCCTGTAGGAACTTTCGCGATCGCATCGACCACTTCCATTCCTTTGGTCACTTTACCAAAAACGGCATATCCAAAATTCTGCGGTGAAGTTCCTCGTTGATCAAGGAAATCGTTATCGACATGGTTAATAAAAAACTGGCTGGTGGCACTGTTTACTTCCATGGTTCTGGCCATGGCTAAAGTGCCCTTCACATTCTTAAGGTCGGGCTTAGCCTCGTTCTTAATGGGCGCATGTTTTGAATCTTTTTCTTTCATATCAGGCGTAAAGCCTCCGCCTTGAATCATAAAATTAGGAATCACGCGGTGAAACACCGTATTGTCGTAATACTTTTCCGCGGTATATTTAAGAAAGTTTTGAACGGTCATCGGGGCTTTATCTAACCAAAGTTCTGCTTCCAATGTTCCTTTATTTGTCTCGATAACAACAGTAGGGTTGCTCACACTCGCTCCTTTGCCGACAGCTGGTTGTTCTTTAGAATTTTGAAGTTTTGACACGCTTACTTTTTGAGCTACAGCTTTTGCCGATGCTTGGGGTGAAGCGGCCAACAGTGGAGTCGAGTGTAAGTTTAAAAGCAAAACAATGAAAGCGATTCTTTGTCCCGACAATCTGCACCTCAAAAAAATCCGTCAAAAAAATGGCATGTGTCAAAAACCTGGCCCTGTGTTTTTGACATTTTTCTAAATAACTCTAGCAATAAATGGAAGTGAGCGGAAGCTCAAAGCCTCGAGGGCGAGATCTCAACGCACTAGTGAAGTGCGTGATCTTTAACTCGAGAGTTCATATTGCATTTGGAGCAATGGGCGGTCTCAAGCACCTGGTTTGATTCTTGGTTGATTTCATGAATTAAAGTGAGCGGTTCTGCGCAAAGTGCACACTGATTGATAGACTTAATAAAATTGCGAATCTGCTCAAGACGTTGAAGAACCGAACTCTGTACGAACTCTTTATATGATGACATGGTAATTACCCCCACCATTCTCTTAGCAAGAGTTGTTCACAGACCTTTGTGCCGTGCGCTGAGGCCGTTTATGGAATTTTGTTCTGGTAGAATCGAATTTGGAAAGTCTCTTCCGGGAGACGCCCATCCCTGGGCTCAGCGCCCTTGTCGCCGGTGGGAAGCCCGGCGATCGCGTCACGCTCAAGGGAGCTCCCTACACATACTTTCCAAATTCGATTCTACCAGAACAAAATTCAAAAAGTTCGCACAGACGCGTCCCATGGTTCTTAACGAATCTCTAATGGAATCCTGACTGGACGTTGTACGGGATAATGGCGAACAATGAATGGGTGGATAAAAAAAATCTCTCGGAGGGGGTACTCCGAGAGTTCAATTCAAGATTTTTGGGGGATCTTTAATTGGGGGGGTCATTTGAGATGGGGGGCATCTCAATCTCGTAGGAGCTTTTGGGGGGTGCTCGCTGCGAGAACAAGACTAGGTATACAGACCCTCGCCAAAAAACAAAAATTATTCATTTAGATATGGGGTATTCAGTTTTACTTATAACCCATTTTGGAACTAATAAGAATAAGTCTTGATATGTCGAGGCAAGAGGCCTTAAGTCCTTATATTTGTTGTACAAATGTCCCTTCTCAAATACCATAATTCCATACATTAAGGGGGTCCTTCGTGGATTTACTAGCATACTTTGGTTTCCTTTTAGGAGACTGTTTTTGGACTTGTTTCGCTGGAGTTGTTTTTGTTGCGGTTGTCCTGGGTTATTGGGGCGCACCCCTCATCCTATGGACGATATTCGCAGGCGTGGTTCTTGTCGGATACAATGCGCCGGTGTGGTTACTCGCTGTAACTCTCGGAGTTGCGGTGATCTTCAATATTCCGATGCTCAGAACACTTTTAGTTTCGGGACCCATTCTTGGTCTTCTTAAAAAGCTGCAAGTGTTTCCGAAAATTTCGGAGACCGAGAGAACCGCTCTGGAAGCGGGTGTGGTGTGGGTGGAGTCCGAACTTTTTTCGGGAACTCCCAACTTCAAAAAAATTCTGGAAGAGCCCTATCCCGAGCTCACCGCTAAAGAGAAAACATTTTTAGATTCAAAAATTGATCAGCTCTGTGATCTCGTCGATGACTGGTCCCTCTGGGAAACGCGCGAGCTTCCGAAGGCGGCTTGGGACTTTATTAAAAAAGAAAAATTGTTTGGAATGATCATTCCCGAGAAAGAGGGTGGACTTGGATTTTCCGCGCTCGCTCACTCGGATATTATTTCTAAGATTTCAACTCACTCGGTGCCGCTCGGAGTGTTGGTCATGGTTCCCAACTCTTTAGGACCCGCCGAGTTGCTCTTGCATTATGGAACAGATGCACAAAAGAAAAAATATTTAAGTCGTCTTGCCAATGGCGAAGAGATTCCTTGTTTCGCTCTGACGGAGCCTGGTGCAGGTAGCGATGCCGGCAATATTCAGTCCTCAGGTGAAATCTATAAAGGCACCGACGGAAAGCTCTATATCAAACTGAGCTGGAACAAACGTTGGATTACGCTCGCCGCAATCTCGACAGTTCTGGGTGTGGCGTTCCGATTGCGCGATCCGAACAATCTTCTCGGTAAAGGGGAAGATTTGGGAATTACATGCGCGTTGATTCCAACGACCACGAAAGGCGTCACGATCGGTCGTCGTCACGATCCATTGGGTGTCCCTTTCTTTAACTGTCCGACCCAAGGTCACGATGTCGTGATTGATGTGGAAGAGTGCGTGGTCGGTGGTGTTGCCGGCTGCGGTAAAGGCTGGGGAATGTTAATGGATTGCTTGGCTGCAGGCCGAGGGATTTCGCTCCCAGCGCAAGGGGCTGGAGCTGGTAAATACGCTGTGCGCGCCGTTTCGGCCCACGTGACCAACCGTAAACAGTTTGGTGTCAACATTGGTAAACTCGAGGGCGTCGAAGATGCTCTCGCGCGCATCGTTGGTTTGAGCTACGTGATGGAGTCTTGTCGTAAGTTCACGGCGGGAGCACTGGATAAAGGAATTAAGCCTCCGGTCGTAACGGCCATCGCAAAGTACTACAACACCGAAATGATGAGAAAAGTGATCAATGATTCGATGGACGTCCTCGGTGGCGCCGCGATTTCTCGCGGACCCCGCAACGTGATGTCTCACGCTTATATCGCGGCTCCGATTGCGATTACGGTTGAAGGCGCAAACATCATGACACGAACTTTGATCATCTTTGGACAGGGAGCTCTTCGTGCGCATCCATTTGCGTATCACGAGGTGGCCGCTGTTGAGAAGGGCGATAAGAAAGGCTTTGATAGAGCTTTCTGGGGCCACATCGGGCACATCATTAAGAACACCTTCCGCTCGATCGTTCTCAGTTGGACTCGAGGATACTTTGTGGTCACTCCGGGCGGACCGCTTCGCCGTTACTATCAAAAACTGACATGGGCTTCGGCGTCGTTTGCCATTATGTCAGATATCGCTATGGGAACTCTGGGTGGTAAATTAAAAATGAAGGGGAACCTTACGGGTCGTTATGCCGACATTTTAGGTTGGATGTATTTGGCGACCTCGGTGATTCGCCGTTACGAGCACGAAGGGCATAAAGAAGATCTTCCGGTTGTTGAGTTTGCGTTGAAGCACGCGTTTAACGAAATTCAAAAAGGCTTTGAAGGTATTTTTCAAAACATCGATGCTCCGATTTTGGGTTGGATTTTCAAAGGACCATTTAGCTGGTGGTGCCGTATGAATACATTCACATCGGGAATCAATGATGGTCTGACGCACAAAGTGGCGGATCTGATTCAGCAAGACAGCACTCAGCGCGATCGATTGACGGAAAATATTTATCTTCCTAACCACAAGCCGAAAGAAGCGATCACTCGTCTAGATATCGCATTTAAGGCAGTCAAGAAGGCGGAAGAGATCGAGAGCAAGGTGCGAAAAGCCGTTCGTTCGAAGAAGCTTCCTAAGATCAAGAACGACACGATTTATCAAGAGGCGCTCAATGCTGGCGTGATCACTCGGGAAGAGTTTGATCAAGTGAAGAAGGCCTCTGAGCTTCGTTGGGACGCGATCCAGGTGGACGACTTCAGTCAAGAAGAGTACATCCACCATAAAGGACAGATTAAAGGATCAGGCGTTTCTGGGGCGGCCGACGCGGCTAAGAATGGCGCCGCCAATGATAAAAAAGATCAGTACAATTAGTATCGAGACTCGTGGGTTGTCAGTCGTAAGACTGACAGCTCCTACCGCCAGTGGCCCTAAGATGGCCGAAAATTTTCCCACCATATTATAAAATCCAAAGAATTCTCCGGCTTGATCTCGCGGAGTCATTTTGCCAAAGAATGAGCGGCTCATGGCTTGGAGTCCACCCTGAACTAGACCGATCACGATGGCGAGACCGTAAAACTCCGCCGCATTGGAGATAAAATAGCTATAAACGGTCGCTAGCGAGTAGATGGCAAGTCCCACGTAAATAGAGGGTTTATCGCCAATCTTTTGCGCCAGCCAGGCGTATATGAGAGTGGCGGGGAATCCAATAAACTGAACTAAAATAATGGCCAGGATAAGGTCACTGGATTTGAGGCCGATCGACAGAGCAAAATCCACAGCCATTTTGATAATGGTATTTACCCCATCGATATAAAAGATATATGCGGCCAAAAATAAAAAAAGATCGCGATGCTGGCGCATCTGTAAAAAGGTTTGTCGAAATCGTCGAAACGATTCGCTTAGCGGCGCGCGCGCGGTGGACTTGTTCTCCTTCACAAAAAAGAACAGGGGGAGGCTAAAAAGAATCCACCAAACACAAACAGTGATGAAAGACCATTGCACGGCGCGCGCGGTATTTTCGATTCCCAAGAGCTCTGGGTGAGCCGTCATGATCGCGTTGATCACGATAAGAATGCCGCCGCCGAGGTATCCGAGGGAGAATCCCAGGCTCGAAACGAAGGAAATGTTCTTTTCGGTCGAAACGTCGACGAGGAGGGCATCATAAAAAATGTTACTCAGCCAGTAGCCGATGTTCGAAATGGTGAAGAATATAATGGCAGTTTGCCAGTCTCCTCGAGAAATAAAGAAAAAAGGAATGAGCGTCAGAGCGCCGACGGTCGTAAAAATTCCGAGGAGCCATTTTTTTTTATGGCTCACGTCGGCCAAAGTTCCCATGAAAGGAGCGATCAAAAAGACGATGATACTGTTGGCCGAGTTTGAGAGTCCTAAATAAAAAGTGGACTGAGAAGCACTGAGATCGCTGGCCCAGTATTCTTTAAAAAAAATGGGGAAAAAAACGGCAATAACTGTGGTGGTGTAAGCCGAGTTGGCCCAGTCCGCAAGAGCCCAAGACCAAGATTGTCGATCGATGCCAGAGAACAAGTGCCTTATTTTTGAGCGAGTCATCCTGACATCTTAAGAATTTACGCTGCTAAATGTCTAGAGAATAAGTTTGAATTCTTAGCCCTCAGGTCTTTATTATTACACTTAAGCAACTTAAGGAGACCTAAATGAAACTATTTTTTAACGTATTGCTTTTAGCGGTTGCGGGAATTTTTCTCGCGAATTGCTCGGGCGGCACTGCAAGTCCTAAAACAGATGACGAAAAAACAATTTACTCAATCGCAGTGGATATGGGTAAAAAACTACAGACTTTCCAACTTTCTGATCAAGAGTTGAAAGTTTTCCGTAAAGGTTTGATGGACGGTCTAAAAGACGCGAAGCCGGAATTAGATGTTCGTCAACAGATCGTAAACGTCGGAACTCTTGTTCAAAAGAGATCTGCTCTGTTTGCTGAGAAAGAAAAGAAAGATTCTGAATCTTTCATCAACGAAGCCGCTAAAGAAGCCGGCGCACAAAAAACGGAGAGCGGTTTGATCTATCGCGAAACTCAAGCGGGCACGGGCGAAACGCCAAAAGCCACTGACAAAGTAAAAGTGCACTACCACGGAACTTTGAGAGATCAAACGGTGTTTGATAGCTCTAGAGATCGCGGAACTCCTGCAACATTCCCACTCAATGGTGTGATTCCTTGCTGGACTGAAGGCGTTCAAAAAATGAAAGTCGGCGGTAAAGCCACTCTCGTTTGCCCTGCGGACATCGCGTACAAAGATCGCGGCGCTCCTCCAGTGATTAAGCCAGGTGCGGCTCTTAAGTTCGAAGTTGAACTTCTTGAGATCGTTAAAGACGAAACTGGTCCTGCTACGAAGAAAAAATAAAGAACTGCCACAGCAGTTTTAAATGAAAAAAGCCTGGCAAACGTCAGGCTTTTTTTTTGTTCTGTGAAAATCAAATCTCTCCTGGAGTCACAAATATCCCAGCCGATGCGGTTCGTTTCATATCGAGACACAGGAACGCATCCTTTGACGAAGAAAGTTAAAAATATTCGTAAATCTGTCGATAAGTGAAGTGTTGGAAATTTATAAACATTCAAACTTTTTTCGAGTTCGTTGGCTCGCGCTCACCATTGGCGTGGACGAAGGTTAGCCCGTATGAAATGGATTCAATTGTTAATTCGAATAAGTTCTTTCGGCGTTTTAGCTCTCGCTATTTTTGCTGCACAGAACTGCACGCAATTTAAATCTGCTTCCACTGAGTCCGGAATTAGGTCCTTGGACTCAACCGGGGTGAGCGTTCTGCCGGATGCGCAAAGATGGGCCGCGAGCCCCACTAAGTCCTGTGCCTCGGGGTTTTCATCTTTTGGGAATCAATGTGTGGCCTCTTATGCCCCCCATCTTTCGCTGTCTTCGCAAGACATCGCACCTGGGGGCTCGGTTATTGTGCAGTGGAGCGGTGGTGTTTACGCAGCGACTTGTTCTCTGACGTTGAGTGATAGTCAGAGGACGGGATATGCTCCATGGGCGCCATCCGCGCAAGGATCTCACCGGGTGGACCATTTAACCCTCGACACTGAATTTAAATTAGTTTGCTTGGACAGTAGCGGTGGGTATTTGCAGCCGCAGCCAACGCTCCAACTTCATATCGAAAAAAATCCACTGGTCAAAAGTTATCTGAATACGATGATGTATCTCAACTTAAACCGCTACGACTTGTGGAATCGTACCGCGGGAATTTGGGAGTCCTGGTACGACGGAGTAGATACCGCCGCTGATCACGCGACATCTCCATACATTTGGGATGTTCCTATTGATGATGATTCTCTCGAGGATTACGAAGCGGGACGCGGATTTAGATTCAATACACCTAGCCAAGGTTTTCTAACGATCGATCGAGCGACAAACCCTTTAGATTGGCATAAGGGCGGAGCCCTTTGGCGCCGTGATGAATTTTTAAGAATGGAAACGGGACTCACTTTTGAATTTAGGATGAAGCTCCAGCCCAACAGCGGACTCAATAATGGGGGCTACGATGCCTTTAACTTTTACTATGTGATGAACGATGGATCGGTGATCGGTTTATTTATTTCTCCGGGAATCATTAAGGCCGGAGGATATGGATTTCCCGAAGTCTCGGCACCGCTTGATACGGTGGGCGATTTTAATACCTATCGTGTCGTGCAGCTTCCAGGAGAAGCTCGCTTTCACGTATATGTGAATGATTCAGCGACGCCCATTCTCACCGCCAGTGGCAATGCTCGCTTTAGACCGAACACTCTTTCCAATCAAGACTATCCCATTTTTATTTTGGGAGGTGAGAGTGCCTATCGCGTTCATTTTATTTTAGACTACGCTCGCTACCGCCGTGGCGCTTATCCGCCAGGATCATCTTTTCCAATGGCCGAGCGACGTGCGCCCGTTCTGCTACCCACTCCGTTGCCTCCGGATAAATCAGAGAACTTTATTCCTGCGGGCTTCGATGCCGTTCAATTTGTCAAAGATCCCTATGGCATTTTTGGATCTTTCTCGAGCGAGGCGGGCGGTTGTCAGCGTGAAGCATGGACGATCTCCGCAGATAAAAAAATGGTCTACAATGCTGTGAACGGAAGCCCTGCCACTTGTCTTTTGCGTTCAGTGCCGAGCTTAATTGGACGCGGCGATGTGACTTTAGAAGTGCGGCTAAAAGTGATGAAGGATTCAGAGAATCGCGGTTTTTCGATTTTTCATATTGATGAAACAGGAACCATGGGAATGGTCTTTTCGCCGGGCCGAGTGGAATTGCCTTTGGGAATTAAAAATGTGGGTTATCGCGATGTCGGCTATCAGTCAGCGACGATCGATGCGACAAATGGTTATCATATCTATCGCTTGGTGCGCGCTGCTGGCCAACTCTATGCTCATCTATACATTGATAATAATCCTGTGCCGATTCTTTACGATCAACACCTAGAAGCTACTGGGGGAATGGCGCTCAACCAAGAAGTGGCCGCCATCGAGTTTGGTCATATGCTAAACCCTGGCCGTGGTCGCGGCCATGTTCTGATCGATTATATTCGTTGGGCCCCCACCGCCTATGCGCCGCCGGTCAAAGCCCGGTAGGTGAGTGAACGACGGTCGGTCGCAAAACATCATTCGGGATATTTAATATGTAGTGACTCGGAAGTGGCTTTGGTGCAGCAGGTGAGGACTTCTCCTGAAGCAATTTCGTCTTCGGTGAGAGCGTCGGCACCGTCCATCTCTACGGTTCCGCTGACCACGTGGGCCTGGCAAGAATTGCAAGTTCCAGACATGCAGGCATAGGGAGCGTCGACATTGGAGCGAAGGGCGGCGTCTAAGACTGTTTCGCCTTCTTCCATATCAATCACTTGTTTTTCGCCGTAAAGTTCGATGGTTAATTTTGTCGTCATAAGTTATATACTTACCCAATTATGTCACAGGCAGCAAGATATCTCGTTTTGGCCACACTTTTTTTTGCGGCCCTCAATACTCTAGTGAAGTTCATGCCGCATTTGCCAGTGTCAGAGCTCGTGTTTTTTAGAGCACTGATTTCCCTTTCCTTATGCTATGTGGCGCTCCGCCTCAAGGGACTTTCAGTGGTGGGAAAAAATATAAAAATTTTGGTGCTTCGAGGATTTTTTGGAACGGTTTCTTTATTTACGTTGTTTTATTGTTTACAGCACATGCCGATGGCGATGGCCATCACACTGTCGCAAATGTCACCGCTGTTTAGCGTGTTGATCGCCCATTTTATTCTCAATGAAAAAGCGCACTGGACTCAGGCGGTGTTATTGCTCATCGCCTTTAGTGGAGTGGTGCTCGTCAAAGGATGGAGCGGAGAGCTCTCTTGGTTTCTCACTTTTATGGGAGTGATTACCGCCTTTGTTTCTGCCTGTGCTTATACGTGTGTGCGAGGTCTCAAAGATACCGATGATCCCCTCGTTGTGGTTTTTTATTTTCCGCTCATGACCATTCCCCTGATGGCGTGGCCCACATATAGGGAGTGGGTGCAGCCCACCACCTTAGATTGGATTCTGATTCTTTTCCTCGGGATTTTTACCCAGCTGGCGCAATACTTTATGACATTGGCGTATCAAATGGAGCGCGCGTCCTCGGTGATGATTTATAATTATATGGGCGTGTTGTGGGCCCTGCTGATCGGATATTTTCTATTTCATGAATCGCTCAACAACTGGCAGCTCATGGGAGTGTTAGTGATTGTGGCGTGTTTAATTGCGAGCACGCGAATTTCTAAAAAACTGAGCGAAAGAAAATCTCTGGTTTAAGTTCTCAGGATGGCGGCGCGGCCATCCTGAGATGTTTTCTTAATTTCTGGTGAGAACGATCTTGTCGCTCGAGTTGAGCGGTGACGTCAGACGAATTTTTTTACTGCTGATCACTTCCAACGGAAACTGGTATCCCAAGACCGTCACGGAATAGGTGCCACCGTAGTCACAAATAGTGACGTTGTTAGGACCGTAATTAGAGCCGTTGTAGGTGGCAGTGCCGGTGAACTTAGATCCGCCTTTATTGAGGGTGAGGGCAATGGCTTTGCCATCCCAAGTTCCCGACCAATTTCCCCAAGGGCTGACCTTGGCGATCAGATCGGAAATATTGGCAATCTCGGCGGTGCTTGTCGCACAACCGGCGCGAAAACCTTTTTCGAACAAAAGCTCTTCGAAGCTTAAAGTGTCGGCCCAAACCGCAGGGGCAAAGGCGAGTGCTGTGATTAAAAGTAGTGCTTTCATGGTAAATCTCCTCTTTTTAAGGGCCGTTGCGCGGGCCCTACTAACAGCCTGTAACTCTTACAAAGACTTGTCAAATTTGTTCGAAATTTTGAGCACTTAAGCTGCACAATAACGCCTCATGCAATACTTTAACTTTTTAAAAACCATGACACTTCTGTGACACTTCTCAAGACGTTTTCAAGTAGTATCAAAGAGTCATGTTAGCCAACTTTCAGATCTTCCATAAATCGAACCCTTCGGGAAACGAAGCCGCGCCCAGCGCCTCGGTCGATTTGGCTCACTTTAAAACTTGTCTCCGAAGTCTTTATTTCGGTTGGCTGTCGGAAGGGGAAGAGGCGTTGGCTCCCGGATTTGAAGTTTACAAGGGTCGATACGCCTACCAGTTTATCTTGGAAGTCATTTGTGGACTTCATTCCCCGGTGATTGGCGAGACTGAAGTTTTTGGACAGTTTAAAAATTTTCTACAAACCACGCCGATTTCGGCGCCGCTGTTCAAAGTCTTCGAAGCCTTAATGGCTGACGCCAAAAAGATTCGTAAAGAGCACCTTACCGATCTCGGAGGTCAATCGTACGGAAGTCTTTTGCGAAAGATGATTTCGCATCCCACGGAAGTTGAAGTGATCGGGGCTGGCGCATTTATGCAGCAACTTCTCCCTTGGATTTATAAAGACGAAAACGAAATCACGGCCTACGCTCGCGATATCGATAAAGCTCGTCAGACACTCCCCCAAGATAAATTTCCACGCCTTCATCTTAAGTCTCTAGCGGAGGCGAAACTTGTGGCGCCATTTATTTTGGTGGCCGCCCCATTATCTTCTCAAGAAATTCATTCTCTCGTGGGTAACGAGGACGCGTTGGTTATTGATTTGCGCGGCGAAAGTCATCAGGATCCTTGTCAGTTTAAAAAGTACGTTCATTTGAATTCTTTTTTCGAACAGATCCAAAAAAATCAGATTCAACTCAACAAAGTCAAAGCGGTCGCTGTGAAAGCCATCGAAGTGATGGGTCGTGAGCGTGATCTTATGGAGAACTTTCGCCCCTTCGGATGGGACGACCTGTGCGCTTGGTGATCGCCTCTCGGAAAAGTGATCTCGCGCGAATTCAAGCCTACACCGTGGGCCAAGAGCTTCAAAAGAAAAATCCTGATCTTCAAGTTCAATATCATTTTCGAGAATCTCTCGGCGATAAAAACATCAATGACCCACTTTGGAAGATGCCTGAGAAGGGTGTTTTTACCGAAGACTTCCATCAGGGATTACTCTCGGGCGAGTTTGATATGGTCGTGCATTCATGGAAGGATCTCCCGATTCAAGAGCGCCAAGGCACAGCGATTGTGGCCACACTTCCTCGAGAGGACGTGCGCGATCTTCTTCTGGTCAAAAAATCTTTTAAAGGTGGGCCGGGAATTCGAATCCTGACATCATCTCCGCGTCGAGCTTATAATTTACAACGGCATCTCGGAGCACTGTTGCCGTGGCCAAATTTGCAGGTCCAATTCGAAGCGGTGAGAGGAAATATCCCCACGCGAATTCGCAAGTTGCTCGAAGGCGATGCTCACGGCCTGGTGGTGGCCAAGGCGGCGATTGATCGCATCATGGCCACCGCCGAAGAGCCTGACGATATCGACGCTGATGATGAATTTTTCGGAGTCCGTCGAGAGATTCGCCAAGCTCTGGGGCAGTTGCGCTGGATGGTCCTCCCGGTTCAGTTGAATCCGCCGGCGGCGGCTCAGGGAGCTCTTGCTGTGGAAATCAAGCAAGGGCGAAGGGATGTGGAAGAACTTTTAAGGACGATTCATCATTCGGATACTTTTGCTTGTGTTCAGCGTGAAAGGGAAATGCTCCAAAGCTGGGGCGGAGGATGCCACCAAAAAATCGGTGTGAGTGTTCTTAAAAAGAATTACGGAACCATTACCGTGGCTCAAGGAGTTTCCGACAGTGGCGGAGTGATCGATATCTTTGATTTCGCTCCCGATCCTGCGCCAGTGATTCGTGACTTTTCACATTTTCCCGACACTCCCAAACAAGCTTTATGGTTTGAACGTAAACCCAAGGCGATCACGGCCGAGTGGAGAATGTGTAATGCCCACTATGTGAGTAAGGCCGAGGCCTTGCCCGACGGAGTTCAGCTCGATAACGATAAAGATTTAATCTGGGCGAGCGGTATAAAGACCTGGCAAACTTTAGCCCGACGGGGATTGTGGATCTCCGGGAGCAGTGAATCTCTCGGTGAGGACGAAAACCTTCTGACCAGTCTGATCGATTTGGTTCAACGTCGCTGGTGCAAGTGGACTCATTCTCAGGGTGAAGAAACACCGACGATGGAAGTGATAAAGACCTACGATTTAATTCCGCGTTCTGAAGGCCCCCAAATGAGTCCTCAGACACAAAACTTCTACTGGATGAGTGGGAGTTCCTTTGAGCAGGCTCTGAGTGTATACCCTTGGTTGATCGATAAAACTCACTGGTGTGGCCCCGGGCATACTTACCATCGTATCGAGAGGATTCTCGAGGAAAAAAAGGGAAAAGGTGCCGTAGAGATTGCCTTGAGTTTTGATCAGTGGCAAAAAATAATGAAACATTCTTAAAGGACGACGATCATGAAGTCTCAAGAGCTATTTGAACGGGCACTCAAGGTGGCACCTGGTGGAGTTCATTCTCCGGTGCGTGCATTTAAAAGCGTGGGCGGAACCCCCATTTTCTTTCGCTCGGCCGAAGGGGCCATCCTCGAGTCGGTGGACGGCCAAAGGTACATCGATTTTTGCCAGAGCTTTGGTCCTCTCATCTTAGGCCATCGCGATCCGGAAGTTCAAGAGGCGGTGATGGAAATGGTCAACACGGCGTGGACGTTTGGCGCTTGTGAACCCTACTCCCTTGAGCTCGCCGAGTGGATCACCCAAAAATTGCCTTGGGTGGAGAAATTAAGATTTAATAGTTCGGGCACCGAGGCCGTCATGAGTACCTTGCGACTGGCTCGCGCGGCCACCGGTCGAAGTAAAATTTTAAAATTTGAAGGCTGCTATCATGGCCACATGGATTCGCTCCTCGTCAAAGCAGGAAGTGGGCTTGCCGGAGAATCTGCCAGCGATAGTGCCGGAATTCCTGCGGGAGTGACGGGGGATACTTTGGTGGCTCCTTTGGATGATGAGGTGGCCTTAGAAAAAATCTTTAGTGAAAAAGGTCACGAGATCGCGGCTGTCATTATCGAGCCTTTGCCTGCAAATTTTGGAATGCTGATTCAACGTAAGGCCTATCTCGAAAAGATCAGTGCGCTCTGTAAAAAGCATGGCTCTCTTTTAATCTTTGACGAAGTGATCAGTGGCTTTCGCGTGGCTCTCGGTGGAATGGTGGAGATCACGGGAATTCAACCGGATCTGGTCACCTACGGGAAAATTATCGGGGGTGGATTCCCGGTCGGTTGCTACGGTGGGCGCGAAGAGCTGATGAACATGGTGGCTCCGTCAGGGCCGGTCTATCAAGCAGGCACACTCAGTGGAAACCCGGTGGGCATGCGCGCGGGACTGACGACTTTGAAAAAAGCCGAGCGAGAGAATCTGTGGTCGGTCCTCGGGAAGCGCACCGAAAAGTTTAAAGGCGAACTGGAAGGAATCTGTAAGAGGGAAGAAGTGAACCTCAAGATTTCCCATTATCCATCATTGTTCTGGTTCCACGGAGGCGATATCCAGGACCCAACAAACCTTTCGCAGATCCCCGCAAGTCATGGACCTAATTTTAAAGCCCTATTCCATGCGTGTCGCGAGGAAGGGATTTATTTAGCTCCGAGCGGATTCGAAGTGAGTTTTATATCTTGGGCGCACACCGAAGAAATTTTAGCTCGATCGTTAGAGAAATTCGAGAAAGCGATTCATCGAAGTAAAAAGGATTTCGTGTGAAATCACGCCCTTGGCTTTTCGCCTTGATCATCGCCTGGCTTATTTTTGTCGTCGCTTTGGCGATCTGGTGGATGATTTTTAGTGTTCAATTGATCAATCGTCTCAATGCCCTCGTTGGAGACGAGCAATTTAACCGCCATCAACAGATGCTTTTGATGGAGGGATCAGTTCTTGTGATTTTGCTACTCATTGGCGGGAGCGGATTGATCTATTACTATCGCCGCGAGCAAAAACGCTTTGATGACATCAGCCACTTTTTCTCCTCATTTAGTCACGACATTAAGACGTCGAT
This sequence comes from Bdellovibrionales bacterium, assembly GCA_019750295.1. NCBI lineage: Bacteria > Pseudomonadati > Bdellovibrionota > Bdellovibrionia > Bdellovibrionales > Bdellovibrionales bacterium. The sequence goes on from JAIEOS010000009.1 coordinate 71,357, forward strand.
CACGCGTTTAGTTCTCCAGGGTGAGAGCATGACGTCTCAAGATCACAGCGCTCGAAAATTTGATCAGTTTCAAAAGAATCTTCTCGCTTTGGAGCTCCAGTTAGAAAACAGTATGCACGTCGCTCAGTATGAATCTCGAGGGATCACGCTCGAAGATGTGGATCTTAAGCAAATCGTCGGGCGAATTCACACGGCCTGGCCCGAAGTCAAAATTCAACTGAAGGGAGAAACTCGGTTGCGCACCGATGCTCCCGCGATCGAAAGCATTCTCAAAAATTTGTTGAGCAATTCGGTGATGCATGGTTCGGCGGATGAAGCTCGAATTCAAGTGATCAAAGAGAAGTCTTTCGCAAAATTAATCTATAGCGATAACGGAAAAGTTCAGTTGGAGGATTTGGAACGTCTCGGTCGCGAGATTCAACCTTCGCAAAAGGGCTCAGGTATCGGATTGTATCTTGTTCGTAATTGGGCCGAAAAGCTCGGCGGGAAGATTCACTTCGCAAAGTCGGAAGAGAATTCTTTGTTGGTCACGCTGACTCTTCCCGATGCGGCCGCCAAGGAAGTGATATGAAGCATATCTTGCTGGTGGAAGATGACGGAGACTTGGGCCAGACTTTACGGGATCAATTGAAAGCCAGTGGCTACGAGGTCACGTGGTGTCGTTCCCATCAGGAGTCCAAGGACCAGGCATTCTCCGATTTCTCCGCAGCGGTGTTAGATCTGAACTTACCCGACGGGTCTGGGTTCGATATTCTTAAAAAGCTTCACATTCCCGCGGTCATTATGACCGCATTAAACACTCCGGAGAATCGCCTGCAGGGATTGGAGTTAGGGGCTGTGGACTTTATTCCCAAGCCGTTCTTGTTTAAAGAGCTCAAATTAAAGTTGGAAAGACTCATGGCTAAGCCGAGTCAGCAAATCACTGTCAATAAAGACATCGTGATTGATCTTTTAGCGCGCACCGTGGATTCGCAAAAGAACGGCACCACCTTTCTGAATGACCGCGAGTTAAAAACTTTAAAAAAATTAATAGAGAAGTCTCCAGAAGTGGTCAGTCGTGACGAGCTTTTGGATTTATGGAGCGGTGAGGACGAGAATGTGTCTCATCGTGTTGTCGATAATATTATTGTTCGCTTGAGAAACGTTCTCGGCGACGAAGATCACCACGTGATTAAATCTATTCGCGGGGTCGGTTATCAGTGGATGGGAGAAAAAAATGAATCCTAAATTTCAAAACGCCCTCAAGCGAATTCCGCAAAAAGTTCCGCCCATTTGGGTGATGCGCCAGGCGGGTCGTTATCATCAGCACTATCAAAAACTGCGCAAAGAGAATTCCTTTATGGATCTTTGTAAAAAGCCTGAGCTCGCGGCCGAAGTGGCTATGGGTCCCATCGAAGATTTTGATTTTGATGTTTCTATTCTTTTTAGTGATCTGCTGTTTCCATTAGAGGCCATGGGTATGGGTTTAGATTATAAGCCCGGGCCGGTATTAGAGTGGCATATTCAGTCGGCCTCGGATTTAAAAAAATTAGACGCGGGACCTCGAGCTCTCGATCAGCTGATGTTCCAAAAAGAAGCTTGCTTGCTCACGCGTCAACGTCTTCCCAAGGATAAAAGTTTTATCGGTTTTGTCGGTGGTCCGTGGACCTTATTCTCCTACGCCGTTGCGGGAAGCCACGAAGCTCGTCATGTTAAAGAACAATTGGCACTCTTTAAACCCTTTTGTGAATTGCTAGTGCCTTTGCTCAAACAAAATATTCAACTTCAACTCGATGGGGGCGTGGAAGTTGTGATGGTTCTTGACACCTCGGCCGGTGATTTGTCTCCACTCCTTTACAAAGAGTTGGTGGTTCCCGTGATTAATGATCTGGCGCAAGCCTTCCCGCAAAAATTAGGGTACTACACGAAACATACGAATCACGAGCATGTTCAGACTTTCTTGAAACATAATAATTTAGGCGGCATCGGTGTCGATCATCGCTGGGCTCTCGATCAGCTTCTTCCGCAAATGGGCGGCTTTCTCCAGGGAAATTTTGATCAGCAGCTTCTGTTTTTAAGTCGCTCAGAGTTCGAAGTGGAATTGCGAAAGTTCCTAAAACCAATTCAAGCTTTAAGCGAAGACCAAAGGAGAGGTTGGGTCTGCGGATTAGGGCACGGAGTTCTTCCCAACACCCCAGAGGAAAACGTCCGCGCGTTTGTTAAGATCGTCAGAGAGGTTATGAGTGTCAGTTAATCTTTTTGATAAATACGACATCCCCGCACCTCGATACACGAGTTATCCCACGGTGCCTTATTGGAGCGATAATCCCACTTCCGAGCAGTGGGTGGGATTTTTAAAATCGAATTTTGCGAAGGATTCGACAAAATGGTCCTTGTACTTACACATCCCATTTTGTGAAACACTCTGTACGTTTTGTGGCTGCAACACCTCGATCACCAAAAATCACGATCGCGAGCGGCCCTATGTCGATCTCCTCCTCAATGAGTGGAGAACCTACTTAGAGCAGGTTCCCCAAATTCGTGAGCGAACTCTCGCTCAATTCCATTTGGGCGGGGGAACGCCGACGTTCTTATCGGCGGAGAATTTAAAGTTTCTCGTCAGTGAAATTTTAAAAGATGTTAAGATCGACAAAGATTTTGAAGGGGCTCTCGAAGTCGATCCTCGAAGAACCACCGCCGAACAGCTTCAGATTCTCCATGATTTGGGCTTTAAACGAGTGAGTCTTGGGGTTCAAGAGTTTGATCCCGAAGTTCAGCGTCTGGTCAATCGCATTCAGCCCGTCGAAATGACCCAAAAAATTACCGAGGTCGCTCGCTCCATCGGATACACTTCGGTCAATTATGATTTGATCTATGGATTGCCTTCGCAGACTTTAGAAAAAGCAAAGCGCATGATCGAATGGACCTGCGAGCTCAAGCCTGATCGCATCGCGCTTTATAGTCTTGCGGTTGTGCCCTGGATTAAGCCCGCGCAAAAGTTGTTTAAAGACGAAGATCTCCCCAAGGGGAAAGAGAAGCGCAAGCTCTACGAGACCAGTCGCGATATGCTCCTCAAAGCAGGGTATGTCGAGATTGGAATGGATCACTTTGCGCTCCCGAACGAAGCATTAACCATCGCGTACAAAGCGGGTCGCCTTCACCGAAACTTTATGGGCTACACCGATCATCGCACGCAAGTTCTTTTGGGGCTTGGGGTGAGCGCCATCTCCGAGACGCCAGAGTGTTTCCATCAGAACGAAAAGACCCTTCCGCTTTACGAAAAACTGGTCAGAGATCAGAAAGTCGCCACCCAGCGGGGACATGTTCTTTCGGCCGATGATCGAGTTCAAAGGGAGCAGATTCTAAAATTCATGACCGAGGGATTCGTTGAGCTTCGAGCTGGTCAAGCTCAAGATATTCGAGAGTATCTCAAGGAAATGCTGGCGGATGGATTAGTGGAAGTGTCGGATCATAAAATGAGTATCACTCCTCAAGGCAAACCGTTTTTACGGAATGCCGCTATGGTGCTTGATCAACGCCTTCGCGAAAAGTCCCCGCAAACTCAAGTCTTTTCGAAAGCGCTATGATGAGAGTGCGAGTCATCGGCGGAGGAATCAGCGGACTTCTGACGGCCTACTTCTTAGTGAAAGAGGGCTGTGAGGTTGAGATCTACGAGGTGGATTCCGAAGTGGGAGGCAAGCTTAAAACACTTCGACAGAAGCATGGGCTGGTGGAAACGGCGGCAAACGCGGTTCTCGCCAACCAGTTGGTGGAGACCGTCGCTCAAGAGATCGGTCTTCAGCTGATCGAAAAAAAAACGGAAGCTCGAAAGAGATTTATTCTTAAAAATAATCGGCCCACTCGGTGGCCCATCGGCTGGCGCTCGACGCTGCGACTGATCGGATTCGTTTTACGACTCAAACTCAATTTGTTTTTCGCCAGCCCGAAATCCCATGAGACGCTTCAACAGTGGTCCCATCGGTCCCTCGGCGAGGAGACGACGCGTTTCTTGGTGGATCCTGCCTGTCAGGGAATTTTCGGAGTGACCAGCGAAGATTTAAGTGCTGTGCTCATCTTCGATTACTTTTTCGGTAAAACAAAAAGCCCGAAGGGAATTCTGCGCGGGTCCATTGCGCCTTTAGGTGGAATGGGAGAGTGGTCCGCGGCTTTAAAAAAGTTTCTCGAAGGGCAGGGCGTTCGTTTTCACTTGACCCAAGACGGAGCGGAGAGCCTTCAGCGCGACCGACACTCCACCGCGACGGTTCTCGCGACCGATATTCAGGCTGCCAGTCGCATTCTAAAAACGATTGGGGATCCCCGAGGCGAGCTATTATCGCGGGTGCCTATGGTTGATCTTGTCAGTGTCACGGCGTTCTTTCAACAAAAGCTCCACGAGGGATTCGGAGTTCTTTTTCCGCGAGGCGATGTCGAGCCCCTGGGAGTTTTGTTGAACTCCTCGATTTTTAGGGAGCGGGTGGTTCGAGAAGAAACTTCGGAGACCTGGATCTTTGGAGGAAAAACTCCATCACGTTCTATGGAGATGCCAGATTCGGCTCTTCTCAAAGCGCTCCAAGAGGTTCGTCGGGACATCTGGAAGAACCACGAGTCCCCTCTGGACTATAAAGTCAGCCGTTGGGAAAAAGCATTACCGCTGTACGGAGTCGAGCTCGAAAGAGTTCTTGAGAGTCTAGAGATCGAAAGAGATAATGTGTACCTTATGGGGAACTACTTAAGTGAAATTGGGCTGAATCGTATTTTTTCCAAAGCGAAAGCGATTGCGACTCTTGTCGCGGGGAAAAAAGTATGAAGAACATTCATCACATGAGTTACGATTTTTTTCGTAAGTTTTTATTTTCTCGTCGGGCGGGTGCGCTGGTGAAGACCATCGCCTGGTTGTGTGTTTTTGGAATTGGTGTGGGCGTCGGTGCATTGATTCTAATTTTGAGTGTTATGAACGGCTTTAATGCATCCATGAAAGCCCGCCGGTTTTCCGCGGAGCCTCATCTGGTGATGTACTTTGATAAAATGCCTTTAGAAAGCGTCAGGACTCATCCCGCCGTGGAGTGGCTCAAACAGCAGCCGGGTTATAAGTATGACGTGACCGAAAGCCAGGATGTGATTTTAAGAAATGACGAGGGCTTTGTTCAAGGCGGGATCGCTCAGGGGATATCTAAAGAGAATTTACTTTTTTTATTGAATGAAATTCGTTCGCGCCAAAAGAAACAATTGCTGGATGATTCGTACAATCCCAAGCCCGGAGAAGTCATTGTGGGGGCGGGACTTGCTGACATTATGGGACTTTTTGAAAGTGACAGTTTGGTGGTGATTCCACCGGAATCTTTGTTGGCCGCCAAAGATGCGATGCCACCGATCGAGAAGGTGAGCGTGAAAGGATTCTTACAGACCGATTTGGAAGAGATCGACACCCGAAAACTTTTCTATGTTCTCGGCGAAAGTTTAACTCGTCTCCGGTCCTCGGCCAGTCTTGAGCGCACGGTGGAGGTAAGAATTCCAGATCCCAACAATTACGAGTCGGTGAAGGCCTATTTGCAAAGTGAATTTAAGGTGAAAGTGGACAGTTGGAAAGATCGAAACTCCAATTTGTTTTATTCTCTCAAGTTAGAAAAAATCGTAGTGGGAATTCTTTTGGGTTTAAGTACGTTGATCGCGAGTTTTTCGCTGGTGACCGTGATGGCTCTTCTCGTCACTCAAAAAAAGAAAGATATTGGTTTGCTGATGGCTCTCGGCTTTGATCCCAAGTCTCTGCAAAAGACGTTCTTAGGAATAGGAATCATGCTTTCGGGAATTGGAATTTTTGGAGGGCTCTTCTGGGGAGTGGTGGTGACTCTTTGGCTTGGAAAGTTTTCCGATGGTTTTTTACCCAAAGTCTACGAGGAGACCAATGTGCCCACGGCCATTGATCCCACCCAAGTCTTTATCGTTATGGGATTTGCCATTGTTTTTGCCATCCTAACGACCTGGATTTCTGTTCGTAAGATCTCCGAGCTAGAGCCCGTAGAAGCCCTTCGTGGCCTCTAATAAGGCAATGTCTCAAGTTGAATCGTCACTGATCCAGACTTTGGTAAAATTCGCTCATTTTTAATTCGATCCTGCCGATAAGAACTATGTGAATTGTATAGCAATTCATTAATTGTTGAAAATCGTCGGGACTGTAAATTTGATGGGCTCTAAACTTTCGAAACTCAAGTTTATTTTAGTTTTCATGAGCGCGTTCATGGCGATGTCGATGACGTGGGCCCAATCTGTTCCCAACTCCTTTGTATATCAGGGTCAAATCACAAAGTCTGGAGGAATTCCACTCGAAGCCAATCCTGTGGTTTTTAATATTCGCATCTATTCGGCCGTCAACGACTGCTTGTTGTTCGAAGAGCAGCATTCCGTCAATATGCTGGGGAGCGAAGGAATCTTTTCTTTAAATGTAGGTGCGGGCATTCGATCGGGGACGGATTTCGAGGACACATCTTCGCTTGTCGATATTTTTAGAAACGGCGTCACCTTTACGGGAATTACTTACTGTACTGCGGGTACAAGTTACAACGCCCTCGCTGGACATACACGCAAAGTACGGGTGAGCTACAATGATGGTGGCGGATCGGTGACGCTCGCTCAGGACTTCCACCTTCAAACAGTTCCTTACGCATGGTACGCCAACTCTCTTCAAGGTTTAACGGCTTCGAATTTTGTACAGATCAATCCGGGTCAAAATATAACTCAAGCTCAATTGGAAAACCTGTTGGGCGGAACAAACTACAATACACTTTTCAATTTGGCTTCGGGAAATCCCACGACGCCCTTATCGATGAACAACCAGCAGATAAAAAATTTGGCAGATCCGACTTTGGGTCAAGATGCCGCTACCAAAAACTATTCGGACTCTCGCATTGGGGGAAGTCTTTTAAATCTCTCAGGCGTGGGAGCAGGTACGGGTGACGGTCGAGTTCTGGCGTGGAATGCGACGCTCAGTCAGTGGGAGGCGATCACTCCCTCTTCGATCACCGATTCGACAAAGTTACCTCTGGCCGGCGGAACCATGGCCGGCAATATCAACATGAACGGCAATCCAATTTTGAACACCGGGCATGTGACGATGCAAAACTTATCCACCATCACCCTTGGGAAATTCAGTAACGCTCAAGAAACCACACTCATCGGAACTCTCGGAGTGGGGAACAAAGGGGCCACCTGGTATAACAACTCGACGGACAAAATTATGTACTGGGACGGGGATAGTGCGGAAGTGGTTGGGAATAGTTCAGGCACGGGAGATATTGAATCGATCGTCACCAATTCCGGCTCGGGTCTTTCCGGGGGAGTGACTTCGGGCAATGCGACTCTGAATGTCGTTGTGGATGGCCTTACCCTCGAGATCAATGGTTCTAATCAGCTCCAAATGAGAGATGGCGGCATCTCGGGAATCAAGTTGGGGGCGGACGCTGTGACCTCAGCGAAAATTCAAGATGGAGCGATTGCTTTAGCGGATCTCGCCGCTGATTCGGTGAATTCCTCGAAAATCGCTGATGGATCCATCGTCGATGCCGATGTCAATGCAGCGGCCGGGATTGCATGGAGCAAAATCAGCAAGACGGGTGCGACGGCGGCGGATGTCGGTGCGGTGGCTCCAGCTCGAGCGATCAATACCAATGCGGGATCGGGTCTCACCGGAGGGGGAGACCTCTCTGCCGACCGCAATCTTGCCATCAACACGGACAACACCACTTTGGAAATTGATACCAACACACTTCGAGTGAAAGACGGTGGAATTGGGAACTCGAAAATTAGCGCGGTCGCTGTCGATAAAATAACGAGCGCCGCGTTACAGTACTTTAGCTACATGCCCGCAGGAACAGAATGTCTTCCGGCCGAAGTTTTAAAATGGGACGCCACCAATGATCGCTGGATCTGCGGTACCGATGCCGGCGGAGTTACGGCCCACAGTGGTTTAACCGGTCTATCCGCCGACGATCATACCCAATACGTCCTGTTAGCGGGCTGAGCGGGCGGTCAAACGGTCCGTGGGGGAACAGTCGCCAGCAACAATTTAATTCTTGAGTCGACCAGTGATGCCACAAAAGGGCATGTGTTACTGCAACCCAATGGCGGAAACGTCGGATTGGGCACGACCACTCCTTCACCGATTGTTCCGGGCCGAAGCGTTTTAGATATCTACGATGGATCGGCCAATGGTGCCGAGCTTAAACTGTATTCGACGACGACCCGCTTTAGAATCTTTAATAATAATGGATCGAACGAAGTGGGATTTGGATCCGATTCGAATTCGACAGTGCATCTTTACACCAATGGCGGCGGCAATCGTCGGATCTCTATTTTAGGTTCTGGAAACGTGGGTATTAATAATTCGAATCCTCAGTCTCAGTTGGATGTGGCAGGCACAATTCGCGCCAACGAAATTTGTGATGAGTTGGGTTCCAACTGTAAAGACATTTCGAGTGGCTGGGGAGCTGGTGGCGATATCGACGGTATAGTGACCAACACGGGCTCCGCTTTGAGTGGTGGAACAGCGAGTGGAACGTCAATTTTGTCGGTGGTGACCGACGGCATTACCATTGAGACCAATGGTTCGAATCAACTTCAAGTGAGAGACTCTGGCGTCTCTTTAGCAAAATTAGCACCAGACTCTGTGAATAGCTCAAAGATTGTCGACGGCTCTATTACCAATGCCGATATCAATGGAGCAGCAGCCATCGCTTGGAGTAAAATTGATAAAACAGGGGCCACGGCAAGTGACCTCGGCGCGGCCACGTCCACTCGAGCCATCAACACAAATTCGGGATCAGGCTTAACTGGAGGCGGAGATCTATCTGCGGACCGTAACTTGGCGATCAACACGGACAATTCGACTCTCGAGATCGCCACCAACACCTTACAGATCAAAGATAATGGCGTGACCAATGCGAAAATTAACTCGGTGAGCGTTAATAAAATTACGAGTGCGGCATTACAGTACTTTAGCTACATGCCGGCCGGAACCGAATGTGCACCTAACGAAGTTCTAAAATGGGATGCCGTGACCGACCGTTGGCTTTGCAGCACGGATTTGGGTGTTTCGGCCCATAGTTCCCTCACAGGGCTCAGCGCTGATGATCACACTCAATATGCGCTTCTTGCGGGGCGCTCGGGTGGGCAGACACTCATCGGTGGCACGGCTGCCAGTAATAATTTAACCCTAGAATCTACAAGCGACTCCACCAAAGGCATTATCGTGCTTCAGCCGAATGGTGGAAATGTGGGGGTGGGAACAACGACTCCTAACTCTAGGCTAGAAGTCAATGGTGCCATTCGCGTTCTTGGAGGATCTGCATCGGACGGCAGCAATGGTTATATGTTCTATGGGGGCTCTGGCGATATTGATGGCGGAATCCATTCTCCTGCGGACGGAGTCATTGCTTTTAAAACAAATTCTGCCGAAGCTATGAGAATTGGTCCTACCAGCAACGTGGGTATCGGTACAACAAATCCAAGTGCGAGGCTTGAGGTCGTCGGGAGTACTCTTGTCAGTGGAGTGTCCACTGCGGCCGGCTTTGTGCCAACGGTGGATGCATTTCCGTCTTCAGGCTTAGGTGCCCGTGGTGCCGAAGGGGTTGTCATTGTAGGACGTCCTGGGTCGACCAGCGAATTTTCGTTATGGCGGCCAGGGCTCGCCTCTCAGGTTTTAAGCGTGCCGTCAGGCACCAATAACGTCTCCTTCGACGGCAATATCGGGATTGGAACAGCTAGTCCTCAGGGGAATTTGCATATTCAAGGTGTCGGTGGTGGTGGGATCTCGACACTTCGAGTGGAAGATCCGAATACGGCGGCGGGTGGATTCGCACAAATTCTTTTGCGTGATCGGGGACCTGCTTCAGCTGATGATGAAATCTGGAGTTTACGTGCTAAAGATAATAGTCATTTCGGGATAGGGGTGCTCGATAACGCGGAGGTAACTTATGCCGAGCGTTTGACCATCCTCCGTAATGGAAATGTTGGAATTGGCTCATTAACTCCCAATGCTTTACTCGATGTCGCAGGCACGATAAGAGCCTTAGAAATTTGTGACGAAACAGGAGCAAACTGTAAGGATGTTTCAACCGGTTGGGCGAGCGGCGGAGTGAGCTCCTCGCGAAATATTAATACAAATACAGGATCTGGACTCACAGGGGGCGGAGATTTATCTGCAGACCGCAGTCTGGCGATCAACACCGACAATACAACGTTAGAGATTGCGACCAATACTTTAAGAGTTAAAGATGGTGGAATCACTAACGCAAAGATCAATAGCGTCAGCATCAACAAGATCTCATCGGCGGCCGCAGAGTATTTCTCTTATATGCCCGCGGGCACTGAGTGCACCAATGGGTTCACTCTCGTCTGGGATTCGACCATGGACCGTTGGTTGTGCGGAGCTCTTCCCACAAATTTTACGGTGATCCATGACTCCGATAATGATACAAAAATATATCTCGAGAAAAATGCAGATGAAGATCAAATTCGATTTGACACCGCGGGTTCGGAGAGAATGATCATCGACTCGACGGGGAGAGTGGGTATTGGCTCGAACTTTCCATTGGCAAAGCTTTGGGTACAAGGTTCGGGAGCCACCTACAACGAGGGACTCGCGCTTGTAGGTAACGGAGTGACCAACCCCAGTTACGTTTGGAATAATGCCTCGGGGAACTTAAACTTCGCGGGGAATGGGACGTCCACGCCGGTGATGACGGTTACAAATGGGTTCGTTGGTATTGGCACAACGGTTCCGGCAAATCCACTAAGTGTTGCCACGGGGTCGGGTCAGTTTTCAAATGCGATCTCGGTGCTTCCTTCCACTCACGCCACTTCACGGCGGTCATCGATGTTCATCGATGACTGGGGCTTGATCCAAGATGTCAATGGAACTGGGGTTAAAGATTTTTCTATTTATCAAGCTTCGACGGGGACTCATCGATTCTATATCGATACCACTGGTAATATCGGAATAGGAACAGCAACTCCTCACACCTCGGCCCTCCTTGATGTGGCGTCCACTCAAAAGGGATTTTTACCGCCGCGGATGACTCGAGCGCAGCGAAACGCCATTGCGACGCCGTCGCAGGGTCTAATGGTATTTAATACTGACGATTTAACCGTCGATTACTACACGGGAGCGACATGGCTCAGTCTAAATGGGTCTCCGAAGTACATCAAGCTAGGGATGAGTGCGGCCAATCAGACCGTGAATGTAGGATCTGACATCGCCTTTGATACAATCCGAACGAGTAGCGGAATGACGCGCTCGGGGAGTGGGGTAAATCTTAAAGCGGGCGTGACTTATCGAATTGAGGCTTCCGTAGATACCTACCTCGGAGATGGAAACTCGTACTTAGGATACCAACTTCATAATGGGACATCTTTTATTGGTCATGTGGCGTACACGGGCGAAGGCGACGCTGTGTTCTGGGGATTTAAATCCGCCATTCTTGAGATTTACAAACCGACAGTCGATGTCACCGTCACTGTGAGAGTCACAGACGACAATATCGGAGCGGGAACCGTTCACGGGGGATGGAACACTAATCTTGTAGTTACCGAACTTGTTCCCGCCGGACCTGCTGGCGGAGTTTCTGACAATATGGGAAATCACACGGCCTCACAGAATATTGCTCTCGGATCTTTCTGGCTCTCCGGCGACGGGGGGAACGAAGGGATAGCTGTTGGAGCTACCGGAAATGTCGGCATCGGGACGGTGAGTGGATTAGCCCCGCTCCATATCAAAGGCGATACAGGTTCAACAGGTGAAAATATCAGACTGGCCGCGGGAAGCGCCACAGAAGGTGGCCAAATTAGTTTGATGGACGGTACTGGCACAGGAGCTTGGGAAATTGACAACGTCGGCGTAGATAACGCCGAATATCTCCGCTTTTTTAGAGATAAAGGGGAAACCAATTTAACGGCGATGGTGATCGGTACATCCGGCAACGTGGGCATTGGAACAATAAATCCTACGCAACCTCTCCATGTTGTTGGAGATGTGCGGATCGGAAGTAAGGCAAATCCGCGGATAAACTTGAATAACAATAGTGGGACGGCATCGACGTTATCAATCGGAGCGGATTCCGGTTCCGCTTTTGTAGGAACCTTCACCAATAGCCAACTGCAATTCTATACGAACAGTTTAGAAAGAATGAGAATCGATGCCAGCGGCAATATCGGTATAGGGGTGGCAAATCCAGGAGCTTACAAAATATATGTCGCGGGTGGGATGGCCCGTATGGACGGTGGACTCGAAGTCCATGGTATGGCTTTTGATGGAAGTGGTCATTATGTCTGTCGCAATACCACGACCGGAGAGATCACTTATTCGGCGGCTGCGTGTAGTGCGTCGGATGAGCGATTAAAATCAAACATTCAGCCGATAGATTCTTCGTTGGACGATTTGTTAAAACTTCGGCCGGTGACGTTTGAGTGGAATGATTCTTCTCGACCAAAAGGCTCACAAATCGGTTTTATCGCGCAAGAAGTTCGCCAAGTTTATCCAGAACTCGTCCAAGAGAACGAAAGCGGTTTCTTGAGTCTCGATTACGCACCTCTTGTGGCGCCGATTGTTGGCGCTTTGAAAGAGATCTACGGGAAGGTTATGACCCTTGTGAAGTCCGATGAACAGCAGTCCCGACAGATTGCGAGTCAAAAGATGGAGATTGAGGCGCTCAAAGCCGAGGACCAACGGAAAGCGCAAGAGATCGAAGCGCTTCGAACATATCTATGTCAGCGTGATCCCAAAGCGCCTTTCTGCGCTCCCAAGTAGAACATAGTTTTACCCTTCGATTTACTGAGTGTATGCGGCAGTTTGACCGGCGGTCTCTTTGATAAAGACGACGACTTTGGTGAGCTCCTTCGGGAGCCGGTAAGACAGTTCCGACCATGCGTAGCGCGCTAAAGCCTCTGACGTGATATTGGCCACTGGGACTTTGAGTACTTCTTGAGTTGGAAAGCAGTAGTGGCGATCGGCATAGATCACTTCGGTGTGATTTTTGTAGTGAGGACTCTCTTGAATCTTGAGGTACGGACTGTGCTCGGGGATTAAAATTTTCTCGTCGTGTCGCTCGCAAAAGCTGCGGACGACTTTTTTGATTTCGTTAAAATCATACTTGAGATCGATATCTTTATTAATGTCTTTAAAAGAGATGCGCACGCCCACGAGATAATTATGTCCATGAAGGGCTTCGGCTTCATCGGGGCCGAAAATGGTAAAATGTGAAGACGAAAACTTAAAATTCTCTTTTTTTATGTAAAGGCTGTACGACATTTTTAGACCGACACTTCGAAGTTTCTAAGAGCATCATTGAGCGAGGTTTTTAAATCCGTGCTCGGTTTCCGCTGACCAATAATCAACGCGCATGGGACACCGTAGGTTCCAGCGGCAAACGTTTTTGGGAGTGTGCCTGGAATCACTACCGAATTTTCGGGAACAAATCCTTTATATTCTGTTGCTGGCGATTGGGTGACATCCAAAATTTTAGTGCTGCCGGTGATCGTCACACCAGCGCCAATCACTGCGCCTTGAGCCACATGAACACCTTCAACAAGGATAGAGCGGCTTCCGACAAAAACATTATCTTCGATAATCACGGGTTTGGCTTGCAGAGGCTCGAGAACTCCACCGATGCCAACACCGCCCGAAAGATGCACGTTTGCACCCACGTAGGCGCAGGATCCCACTGTGGCCCAGGTATCGACCATCGTGCCTTTACCCACGTGCGCACCAATGTTCACGTAAGAGGGCATGAGGACTGCGCCGGCCTCAATGAAAGCGCCTCGGCGGACTAAAGCTTGAGGCACAACGCGTACGCCTTCGCCCCCAGTCCATTGCTTGAGAGGGACTTTATCCACAAAAGTGAACGGGCCATTTTCAATCACGGACATCTTTTTAAGACGGAAAAAAAGTAGGATCGCTTTTTTTACCCATTCATTCACAATCCATTCGCCGTTTTTATTTTCGCAAACCCGGATTTGTCCCTGATCTAAAAGATCGAAGGCGTGATCGACGAATTTTTCGGTGTCGGCATTGGGTGCGATAAATCCGGCTTCGATATGGGCTTTTAATTGATCATGATTCATAAACTTTTAATCCTTCGATAATTGCTGGAACATGGACACGAATCACTTCGCTCGCTGGAAGATAGCGCTCCACTTCGTAAGTGAGGGTAGGAATGTTTCTCTCAAGTCCGGCATAAGTGCCGAGAGATCCCGGCGTCGGGTAGCCGATATCGTCGGCCACGCGATAACCTGTGTAAGACGAAATCACCTGGGCGATTTTTTTACAATCCCCATTGATGTTAAGCATAGGCTCCCAAGAGTGGAGACTTAATATAAACTGCGGTTTAAAGCTTTGGATGTATTCCACGAGGGCTTGATTTTCGGGTTCGCTGCAGGCCACAGGCCCCGGGTGATAATGCTCGCGAGTAAACTGCGCTGACCAATCCGTCGTCGGTAAATTTCGGTTGAGATCGACACCGTGACCGTTGCGACGATGAAGGGTTAACATTCCGTCGATATTAAAAACGGGAACCAGGGTGATTTCGAGTTTGAGGGGGTAGTTTTTGAGAAACTCACCGAGGAGTCCGTGGGCGGCTTGAATTCCTTCCACCTCGTCACCATGAACGCCCCCTAAAATCAGTATGCGTTTTCCAGAATGGCCGAAGCGGTATGCCGGAATGGGAACGTTGTTTCTTGTGTAACCGAAAATAAAATTATGGGCGCGTGTCATTGCGTTGACCATAGCAATTTCAAGTTGAGAAGTCCACCCAGGATTTAGAGATCGACGTGAGAGATTTTACAGTGGGGATCGTTCAGGATTTTCTGAGCGACCTTTACAAAATGGGGGGAGGTGTCCGTCAAAAAGAGTTCGACACCTCCGCCATTGGAGAGGTCCTTTTCTCGAATGAGTGCAGTGAGAGATTCACCGGGATCGACGAGACTCACTCCGGGGCCAACGGCTTTCTGGATGGCGTTTTTAAGCAGAGGGAAGTGAGTGCAACCGAGGATAATGGTGTCCACATTCGCGTTGAGAAGTGGAGCGACGTAACGGGAAATGATTTGGTCGGTGATGGTGTCCTCGGTCCAGCCCGCTTCCACAAGAGGGACGAGCAGTGGACACGCCTGAGCTTTAAGGACAAAGGGTTGAGATATTAATTTTTGGTATTGCCCGGCATCCACCGTGGCTTGCGTGGCGAGAAGTCCGATCATTTTATTTTTAGTCTTCTTTTTGGCTTCGAGGCAGGAGGGCTCGATCACATTAAATACAGGCACGGGGCTTTGAATATTGAACTGCAAAAGTGCACTGGAGGCCGAGTGGCACGCAGAAACAATATGAGTCACTCCCTGCTTGGCGAGGAACTGAATGTTTTGCTCGGTGTAGCGACGGATGGTGTCGGGAGATTTGGTGCCGTAAGGGAGGCGGGCCGTGTCTCCCAAATAAAAATATTTTATTTTCGGAAACGTTTCTCTGAGCTTCTCGAGAACGGTGAGCCCTCCAATTCCGGAATCAAAAAGGCCAATCATGGGAGTTCCTTCACCTGAGCTCGAAGATCTTTGTAGAGATAAAGGAGGTACAGTGTTTCGACAGCGATGATAAAAAATGAAAAGATCTCAAGTCCAATCACTCGAACGGGTGCCAAGGAAACCATGGGGCTATTCCCGGCGGGAAAGAGTAATGCTAAAAAGATAAAAAAGAGCAAGGTTAACGAAATTAAGTGGCGCTGGGATAAGAGCTCCGAACACTTAAGAGCATTGATTTGCCCTTTGTCGTAATCTTTTTCTAAGGCCACGATAAAAATCACAAATTGATAGCGAATCATTTTAATAAAGCCTGGGATTACGAAGGCGAAGCCGTAGATCACAGCGCGAAAAAACGCGATCAATGATTCGATGAGGCTGGGCTCAATTTTGTTTTTTACAAACTCGAGTTCGTCCATTGTTTTTTCTCTCGCAAAATTGTGGCAGGCCAGTAAGGTCCAAATCACTTTCGTGACTGAGTTGACCAAAAATCCCACCAGCGCGATCACGATCATCATCGGCACCAAAGAATCATCCCGAGATGTCATCCGTTGTTCTTGAAGGTACGCCAAGCACTGAGCAAAAAAGAAGTTGGTCGCTTGGAGCAGAAGTAAAACGGCAAAATACTTCCGAATAAATGGGACGGCCGTTTTAAGGCTCAGTTTTAAGCGCGATACGGAAAAAACCATGTTGGGGAATGTAGTTAGGAATTGGACTCTTGGCAAGGACTGATACCCTGCCAGCTGTTGAGATAAGTGCCTTGCGGAAATTCGATAAGACTGGGGTGGTCGTAACCTTGTTGCCCCCGTGCGAGCCAGTGCATCTTTTTATGCGACTTGCGAAGAGCGGTCGCTAACACCTCCACTAAGTCTTTATCGCCAAGGTGCTGAGAACACGAGCAGGAGACAAAAAGGCCCCCAGGTTTTAGTGATTTTAGAGAGGCTGTGTTGACTTTAGTGTAGGCGGCCGTCCCCGCATGGACATCTTTTTTCGATTTGATCAAAGCGGGGGGATCGCAAATGACAATGTCAAATTCTCCTTGAGGAAGCTCGTTGCACTTTTCAACGATATCCATCTTTAGCGGATTTATTTTTGACGTGTAAGGCGAGATATTTTCCCGGGCGAACTCCAAAGCCTTTTGCGAGGCATCGACCGGCGTCACCTCGCACTCAATTCCGAGTTGTCGGCAAGCGTTGGCAATCTGTGCGCTCCATTGTCCCACATAACAAAAAAGGTCGAGCACGCGCACGCGTTGGGGCTTCTGTGCTCTGAGCAGGCGGATAAAAAGTTCGATATTATTGCGTTGATCTAAAAAGAACCCTGTCTTTTGTCCTTCGATGAGATCGCATTCAAAGAGTAAGAATTGTTTTCCGTCAAAGGCCGACTGAATGCGGATTTTGGCCTTCTTTAAACTCTCAATTTCTAGCTGCCCGAGGGCTTGAAGGGGAGCGATCTCGATTTTTTCCATACGACGAAAGGAGTTGTCTCGCTTGATTAAAAGGGTCGTGTTTTCCCAAGAGCGGTAAGGAAGATCTGAGTCGTGAGCTTTTTTTAAGAAGGATTTAAAAATAGATTCGCTCTCTTTAAAAAGCATCTCGGCGCCGGCCGTTAAAACTTCGCAGGTAAAAATCTGGCGGTCGTCCTCTGTAAAAAAACAATCAATGATGAGGCCGGGGAGACTGTCCGCTTCGGAAAAGATCAATCGGTGTGAGAATTGCGCAAGATCCAGCTGATGGCGATATTGAGCGGCTCTCAGGAGTTGATCGCTCACCCACTCCGAATTGATTTGCGCCTGAGGATCGGTGCTGAGTCGGCGAAGAGTGATGAGGGAGTTGGGGTTGACGTAGGCCATTCCGAGAAGATTTCCGCGAGGTCCTGTGAGCTGGACCAATTGCCCGGCGACCGAAGATTTAATCGAGGAGTTGATGTCGCCAGCGAAGATCCAGGGGTGACCAAAGTTGAACTTTTTTTCGCCTTCGGCGGTTAACGACCATCTGTGCATGGCCCTTTTTCTAGCATCTTGCTTTAAAGTTCAACAAAACTCATGAAACTGTAAACTTTCGCCGATAAATAATGCATGTCTGCAGCTCCAGTTTACCTCGAATCTATTAAAAGCATGGCGCAAAAGCTTCAATTTTTGTCCTATGACAGCATCCAGATGGACGGAATGGAAATCAAAAGCCTTTGGTATCAATACAAGGATCTGGATTTTTACTATTTTGAAACTCAGGATCAACGCTTAGTAAAGCTCCACGTGGCGGCCTTTGGTGAGGTGGTGGAGTGGAATCCATTTGATGGGATTCGCACCGGTCTCATTGTTCAGAAAGAGCAGGCTCAGGGCCTGTTTGAAGTGATGCATTTCGATGCCCGTCCCAATCGGGCCTCGATTGAGCGTGTTCAATCGATCATCGATAACGCTGGTTGCTTAGAGCTGTCGCAAAAGCAAAAGCTTCAAGAGCTTTTTAAGGGCCATAAAGCTGCTCCCCGCAGCGTGATCCGCTATTTGTGGCAAACTATTTCTCATTTTTTTAAATTCTGACCGTCACCCTGAGCGAAGGCAAAGGGTCTCCAAAGATCCTCTCGACGAACTTCTGGACAAATCCCTACGAATCTCCTAAAAATCAGTCCATGAAAACTGGGATAATGATTGGCAATCTAGGCACACCCAACAGTGCCGAGCCCTATGATGTTGGAAATTACTTGCGCGAATTTTTAATGGATCCCTATGTGATCGACAAGCCGTTTTGGTTTCGCTGGCTTTTGGTCAACGCGATCATCGTTCCTTTTCGAAAAAATAAATCCTCGCATGCCTATAAATCGGTATGGACCCCCGAAGGCTCACCATTGTTGGTCTATTCCGAGGGTTTACGGAAAGCTCTTCAAGAACTCTCTCCACAAACGCCAGTGGCTCTAGGGATGAATTATGGAAATCCCAGTATCGAAGATGCTTTTGGAAAACTTAAGGATTGTGACGAAATCATTCTGGCGCCACTGTATCCGCAGTATGCGCTTTCATCTTACGAGGCCTGGAAGCAGAAGGCGCTTCAGGTGGCTGAAAAACTTAAAGTGAAATCTCAACTTCGATGGGTTCCACCGTTTTATGCAGCGGAGGAGTATATTGACTCCGAAGTTCAGCTGATTCGAAAACATCTGGCCGGTAAAGTCTTAGGACGGGACTATGATCACATTCTGTTCAGCTATCACGGTCTTCCTCAGCGTCATGTGGAAAAGCTCGATAAGACCGGTCGACATTGCTCTAAAAGTAAGTCCTGCTGCGATCAACTCAGCGAAGTGAACAAGAACTGTTATCGAGCTCAAAGCTTTGAGACCACTCGCCGTATCGTGGCTCAACTGGGGTTAGAGAAGTCCCAGTACAGTGTCAGTTTTCAATCACGATTAGGGCGGGACCCATGGATCCAACCCTTCACCGATGAGGTGATTCCTCAGCTGGTGTCCCAAGGGGTCCAGCGTTTAGTGGTGGCGGTCCCGTCGTTTGTGGCGGATTGTTTGGAAACGCTCGAAGAAATTCAAATTCGTGCGAAAGAAGATTTTATCAAAGCTGGAGGTATAGATCTTTTGGCTATACCTTGTTTAAACGTCGACCCTTTTTGGTCGCAACAGTTATTAAAGTTGATTGAAAAAAACGGAGGTCGTCAGTGAAGGATTTTTTTAAAACAATCATAGCCAGTGCTATTGGAACGATGGTGGGAGTGGTCTTTTTGACCTTTCTCGGTATGATCCTTCTGGTCTCCGTTGTGGCCGGTCTGATTGCCTCCGAATCGTACAAAGACGTGGCGGGGATTGTTGAAGACAAAAGTATTATCGTGATTCATGTGGAGGGCGGACTGACAGAACGGCGTCTTCCGACGGACGTGATTCAGGATATGATCTATCAAGAAAAGTCGAAAGACATCGGTATGTACGAGTTAGAGAAGGCGTTAAACTCGGCGGCTTCGGATGCAAAGATTGCGGGTGTTTATTTACGTCTTCGCTGGGTCGATGCGGGTTGGGCCAAAATAGAGTCGTTCCGAAACTTGCTCTTGAAGTTCAAAGAGAGTGGAAAGTTTATTTACGCCTACTCCGAGGCTTACGACGAAAAGCTGTATTACATCGCCACTGCCGCCACTGAAATCCTCATGTACCCGAAAGGGGAGTTTGAGTGGGATGGGATATATTCTCAAAGTATGTTTTTTAAGAAAACTCTTGAAAAGTTGGATGTAGAGCCGAATCTGATTCGCGCTGGAAAATTTAAGTCCGCCGGAGAAATGATCACCAAAGAAAAGATGTCCGAAGAGAATCGATTGCAGATCACAGAAATCTATTCCACGATCTGGGGCCACGTGACTTCACAGATCGCTAAATCGAATCCCGAAATTACTCAGGAGCAGCTCAATGACTTCGCGGAGACTCTCAAGGTCACGACCGCGGCTCAAGCGTATAACTTAAAGCTGGTGACGCTTCTCGCGCCGATCGAAGAGGTGGAACAGAAACTCCTTAAGGCCACCGGGCTTCCGGAAGATGAAGAGCCGCGTACGGTCAATTGGTTGAGTTATTACGAGAAAAACATCAAGTCGAAGTCCCAAGATGAGCACATTGCCGTCATTATGGCGGACGGAGAGATTTACTCCGGTCGCGGCTCCGAGACTCAGGCGATCTACTCGGATGAGTTTTCGCTTCTCATTCGCGATCTGGCTCGGGATGAAGATGTGAAGGCGATCGTTCTCCGTGTGAATAGTCCCGGTGGAAGTGCCTTAGCATCGGATGTGATCTGGCGAAGCTTAGAGTACTTTAAGAAAAAAGGAAAAACCCTTGTCACGTCCTTCTCCGATGTCGCGGCCTCGGGAGGATATTATATCGCTGCCGGAAGTGATTATATTTATGCGGAACCAACAACCATTACGGGATCCATTGGAGTTTTCGGCTTGTTATTTAATACACAAAAGTTTTTCGATGGAAAATTAGGAATCACTTTTGACGAAGTGAAAACCCATTCTTCCTCGGACATGTTGTCGGGCTCTCGGAATTTGACGGCTTATGAACAGCAGCGTATTCAATCGGACGTGAATACGACCTACAAAACTTTCCTCAATGTGGTGAAGCAGGGTCGAAAGAAATTTGCGGATGAAAATGAAGTGGGCGAAGTCGCCGAAGGACGCGTGTGGGTCGGCCAGAAAGCTCTTGAGATTGGTCTTGTCGATGAGATGGGATCTTTAAATCAGGCGATTCTTAAAGCCGCTGAGTTGGCGAAGCTTAAGGATTATGATGTCGTCGTCTATCCCGATCAGAAAAAGTTTCTCGATCGCTTCTTAGAATCTTTCGGTGAAGCTTGGATGCCACCTTTTGTAAAGCAGATGTGGTCCTGGGCCCATAAAAACAAAGAGTCTAACATCTACGCTAGACTCCTTTTTAACCTAGGGTAACAGTTCCCTTTTTGAATTGCTCCGCAACTCAAAAAGGGAACTGTTACCTCGCCGTAGCCGACGATTAACGGCGGCTACGAGCTTTCGTGGATGGATCGTAGCAGAGAAAATCGTAATTGATCGATTGGGCGTGAGACGGGTAGTACATCTGCCCGTGCACGCGGGCGTAGAAGTCTTGAATCACTCCCTTGTTCTTGGGAAGAAACACGCCGTTCTGATTTCCATTAAGCATAAAGGTAAGAATGCCCTTAGGGTCATTGTAGATCGTGTAGGCGATCAATCCCGATTTAAAAAATGGAGCAATGTTGTAGGACCATAAGTAGTGGGGGTACATTGGCTCTTGTTCGTTCTGAAAAACGCCAACTTCCATATCGGTATACGACGCGGTCTTTGCGTCAAATTTAAAGTAAAGATCAATAAAGAGTTTGTAGTTTTCGGTATTGAAATCACAGTAAATCGTTTGTTTGCCGACAGGGCCTGGTTTTGGGGGAAGTTTTGGTCCACCCACATGAGCCCAGGCGTTTAAAGAAATGATTGAAGTGATTAAGAGTATGAATTTTGTCATCGAATCCTCCGTGTATTGATGAAGTTATGTGAATTAGCGATTTTCTTCTTCGGAAATCTTAGTTGTCGGGTCATAACAAGTAAAAGTCGCATCGATTGTTTTGTCTTGACCGACTAAACCTTTTACGGCGAGTTCGAAATCTTGGATTTTATTATCTACTTTGGTGAGGGTTAAACCATCGGCGGTGCCCGGAAGAGTAAAGGCCAACGTCTGATGATCTTTCGAGAGAAAATAATTATAAGTGTAGGAAACCATTTGCTGTTGAGTGATCTCCACTTTCTCTTCCGTGTGGTTCCAAACATAGTCGGGATATCCCGTTTGCTCATCGCCTTGAAAAACACCGAATTCAGGTAAAGTGTAGGCGCCGGTGATTTCGTCATTGTAAACATACATATCCATAAAAAGTGCGAAGGCTTCGCTCTCGACGTAATCGCAATAGATGAGCGTTTTTTGTTCGATGGAAATGGGCGGTTGAGTCGGGATATTCGATTCGGATGAATTGGAAGCGAAGGCGCCGACCGTGACAAATAAAGCAGTGAAAATGGATAATGCTTTCATAAAATCTCCTTGAGCAGTTCTTGCTCTTTGTTGTGCTAAAACTTTCCGACGAGGGTTAAATACTGTCAAAACAAAATATGTTGCATTCGAATTGAGCACGCGCAAAGTTATCGAGGCAAATTAGGTACAAAATTCCATTTTTGGAACAGGTTCGATCCAAAGGCAGCAAGGTGGTCGTTTTGGCGCCGCTTAATTTGTTTTAACTATTTGTAAAACAATCGGCCAATGGTCAGAGACTCCTGACATATCGGGAAGGTCAAAGTCAGCGGGCGTATCATCGATGGCCCATTGAAATGGCAAAGGCGCGTAAACTTGAACCGAATCCACATCGAGAGTCCAAGTGGCCTTTTTCTTAAAAAAGTTTTTGCTCATGAGGACCATATCTAAGAAAGAGAAATCGCGATCGTAAGAGTCGTAAAATGTTCCCACGCAATCTTTGCAGTAAAGGTGAGCCGGCACCATAAAGGGTCGAATAAATTTATTAATAATGTCATAATGCTGTTCGACGTTTTTGGGAAAATTAAAATCTCCCGCCGCTAGGGTGTACTCATCGTCTCGAGCATCGGCGTAATCGATCATATACTTCACCATTTCGAGGCGTTCATCGATGGGAGTCGGCGCAATGGGGAAATGAACACCGATGACGTTTAATCTTTCACCATCAGGCAGTGCCACTTGCATGATATATCCCGGTCGAGATCGCAATTTTTGCAGATAAGGATCGTTAGTGACTTTGAGTCGGGTGAGGATGCCCACATCAATTCCGCGATAGTCGCCATTCTCTTGGAGGTAACTGGTGTAGCCCAACCCTTTTAAAAAGTCCTTATTCAATCGATCAAGAACTTTAAAATTTTCTATTTCTTCAACGACGAGAATGTCGGGACCTCTGCCGTTATTCACAGAGCGAATCACTTCGGAGAGTCTTTGCATTTTGAGTTTAAGTGCGTACTCGTTCCAATCCCATTCAAGGCATTGATGAACCCAACTGTACGTCCCCTTTTTTTTGCACTTGGCTTCGTGCTTAGGCATTTTCTTTTTCACTTCCAGTGGAAGGAAAGTATCGTCGTCCACTTTAGGATCATCCTCAGTATCAAACAGATTCTCCAAGTTCCATGTCATTATTGTCACTCGGTCGGACGTTTTGGAATAGTTGGAGAGACGAGGAAGTGGTTCGGCCGCATTGGACGCCGCTGGCTCCACATAATGGCGATTAGGTCCGCAAGAGACGAGTACAAAGACAGCGAGAGCCGCAAATACAAATGACCGTTCCGTAGTCATAAAATCCCCCCAAATTTCCCCTAGACCTAATAACCGTAACTAATTTTGTGATGCGTATCTACTAAAAAATGAGTTTCTGTTGTCAGTTCTTCTGCGGGACATTAACGTGAGAATGATGAGTGAAGAGTGGGCCAAAGAAATTAAAGAAGGATATGAGGTTGCTAAAAAAGCGCGCAGCCAAGCTTATGCTCCGTACTCGCGCTTTCTTGTGGGCGCGGCCTTTAAACTTAAAGGGAAAGATCAGTACATTTCTGGATGTAACGTCGAAAATGCCAGCTTTGGAGCCACCGTCTGTGCCGAGAGAGTCGCGCTATGGAATTGGGTCAGCCAACATCGCTTGAACTCTCAGTTAGAACTGCTGGTTTTGGTGACAGACACGCAGGATCCTGTGGCGACACCCTGTGGAATGTGTTTGCAGGTCCTTAGTGAATTTGTGGCCATGGACTTTCCGGTCTATCTCGGCAATCTTTCTGGAATCAAAAAGAAGTTGCAGTTTAAGGACCTTCTGCCACAGACTTTTAAACTTCTCGAGCGGAATTAATTTTTAGAACTGATCCCTTTGGCTGTGGTTTTTCTTCTAGGCCGTAGCCATTATAGCGGATGGCGTTGGTCATTTTTGAGCGGCCTTCCTTCCAATCGATGCCATTTTAAATTTTCTAACCTAAATTGAAAGTCTCCGCGCCCGGATGGCGGGGAGAAAGACCTGCAGGATGCAAGAACATTCAAACACCCATCACGGCTGTTTTTATTCCCAACTTCTCATTATGGAAATTAACATACACGTGAAGATGATCCGTCAGTCGTTCTTTCTTCTTCGTCGTGCACCATGTTTTACGAACCAAGCGACAAATATCCGCTCTCAACATCGCGCAGGTGTGATTCAGACTAAATAGCGGATCAAAACGGATTCTTTTAAGCTCCCCTTGTCCGGTTGTAGATCCACGTTGACCTATGTGCCGCTCATGAAACGCTTTGGGAAAATACTTTTGAACATCTGAGACATAGTGCGGATTAGAGTCGGATTTAACTGTCGCATAGGGGAATAGTCTCGGAGCTAATTCTTTAAAAAGCTCTCGCCGTGCCAAAGTTCTTTGATCCTTCCGAGGTCCGTACTTTTTTAAGGCTTTGTGAACTAGTCGTCCTTTGGCGGGCATGACGGCGACTCGAAAACCTAAGATGATTCGCGTTCGACTTTCTACCGCTAAGGTCACCGAGAGAGGTTTACACTTGGTGTGTTCGAAGGTTTCTAGATCATCAAATTCAATGACTTGAAATGGGATCTTAATTTGATCTAAGTCAGTTTTAAATTTATTTTGTGAAATTTGAGATAAAAAAATGAGCTTTCGCGCCACGGTTTTCCGATTAATGGACAGAATCCTTGCGGCTCGTCGCTGGGAGACCGCAGAGCAGATCAGTTTTTTTAAGGCTAAGTTTTTATGTCGTTTATGTTGTCTAAAGCAGGGATGGAAAGTCGCATAGGAGAATGTTTTTTTACACCTCAAACATTTAAATCTTAAAATCCACTGGGAGTCTGATTTTCGATAAAAGCGTCCCTGACGGATAGATTTGGGGTTGAATTCGGAGGAACAGCTTTGAGTTGTGCAATAGGGGCAGTGTCTTTTCATGAGGTGTGAAAAGAGCAAATATTAAACCGAGACTATTCGGTTTTAAAAACACAAGGTAAGGGGCCAGTTTTTTAATTTTTTAAAAAATCCAACGTCAAACGGAGAGCTTCCTGTCGGAGAGGATCTTCTTCCACGAAGAGTTCGTGGTAAGCATCTTTGATCTGGTGTCGTTTGCAATTCTTTTGTTGGGAGCAGAATTCCTCTTGTGCACTGGGGCTCACCAAGACTTCGTGTTCCGCCGTGAGCATAAGGATCGGTTTTTCTATGGGCCGGGCCTGAGGCGCATTGAGTTTTTGGATGGAGGCCAGCGACTCGCTGACCCATTGAACCGTCACCCAGCGACGTAAAACCTCGGGATATTTCTCTAAAATTCGTTGGTAGTTTTTTTTGCGCTCTTCGGAGTGGGTGAGGAGAACGGTGTGTCCTGATTTTTTCACCGGGGCTCCCCACATATAGTTTGTCGGGTTTAAAAAAGACAACAGGGCTCGAATCGCCGGGATCGGCAAATAGTATCGGCGGATATCCACCATGGGAGAGGACACAACAGCTTTATCGATGAGCTCGGGAGATTCTCTGAGGAGCCTTAACCCGACATGACCTCCCATCGAGTGCCCCACAAAATAAATCTTCTGGTGCCGAGAGCGGATCGACTTGAGGAACTCTTTTAAAGTTTCGACGTGAGTGTCAAAATTGTCGATGTGAGTTTTTCCGCGATCATCGGTGAGTTGATGGGAGGAAAAGCCTTGTCCGATGTGATCCCAAAAATAAAGTGTGGCCTTTAAGGGAGCGAAGGCCGTGGCCAGTTCGTAATACTTAAGGGTGGGTTCGCCCATTCCCGGTGTGAAGACCACGGCCACAGGAGACTCATTTTTAGATCGATACAGGTTATTTTTGAGGGGGAGGGTGGAGGATGAACTTATCGGTTTAGAGGAGAACTCCGATTGCTGCATCTGCGCTAAAAAGTCGTCCCAAGGCAGAGGTTCGGTGGCTTCCGCGAGGTTCAAGAGGACTAGGGCTAATAAATAGGAAATGCTTGAAAACACTGTTCTTTACTAACAGTTTTAGGACATATCCTGCAATTGATTCTTGACTCCAACGGCCACGAGTTCTACAAACGGAGTTCATTTTACCGATGGCGGGGTAGCTCAGTTGGTTAGAGCAGCGGAATCATAATCCGCGTGTCGGGGGTTCAATTCCCTCTCCCGCTACCAAATTTTCGCGCAGATTTTTGCTCAAAATTTTGCCTAGACGCGAAATTCAATTCCCCAGAGTGTTAATCTAGGGAATTTTTACAAAGCATGTCATCGTTAAAGCCCCGCTTCTCCTTTCGGGTGAATTGGGCTATCTCCATCTTCTATTCTTTGGGGAGGATTCATGCGTTTATTGTTAGTTCTTTGGTTCATGGTTGGGTCTACACAGGCGTTCGCTCAGTTTAAATGCTGGGATAAGATTGAAGCCGAAAAGCAAAATTTAGCGGAAGTGGAAGAGAAAGAGAAAAATGGCGAGGCCACTAAGATCGACGTACTTTCTGCAAAACTTGCGGTCAACCAGCAATCAAGCGACTGCGGACTCGTCGCAAAGTACAACTACTGCTATTATCAATCCACTCTCATGCAAAGCATGCTCAATATTTTTAAACAACAGCCGAGCTTCGAAACTCCATTTCTTAACGCCGACAGCGTCGAAGAGGATATGAAAAGCCTCAAGGAATTCTGTTTAAATGCGAGCGCCTCGCACCCCCAAGATCCGGACGACACGATCGGGCAGCCGAGCGAAGACGCGGGCGAGTAAATTCGTAAGAAATATATTATTGAGCCAAATAATCGGGTGCGACGAAAGAGCTTCGATGCTCGGGATGCACCCGGATGTTCACCGTGTCTCCGATTTTCACTTTTTCCCATTCGCTTCGAACTTCGGGGAAGCCCTTTAGAAATTGTTGCTCGTGAATCTGTCCCTCGTATTCTAAAACGATGAAGAGTCGAGTTTCCTGATTTCCCTCTGCCGGTTGACGAATGCGTTCGATGCGTTTGTCGATCACCTTGGCTTTTGCAGGATTCCCCTGTTGAAGTATTTCTTCCACTCGACGTTTTTCCAGATCGCCATCGGAGAAAAGCTGAGGACCGTAAATAGAGACAAGCATCGCGATGATGAGTGCGAACAGAGCCAAAGCTTTTCTTGCCATAAAAATCTCCTAAAGTTCTAATATAAGTAAGGCCTGAGAAGTGGCAAGGTCAAAGTCGAGTTAACTCTCGTCCGATTTATACCGAAATGAGACAGAGTAGGAGTTCTAAAAAATGCAAGTCGCCGTGATCATTCCTTGTTACAACGAAGAGATCACCATCGCCAAGGTGGTTCAAGACGCGCGTGCAGCTCTCCCTCAATCCCAGATTTTTGTTTTCGATAATAATTCCACCGACAGAACGAAAGAGCGGGCCCATAAAGCAGGTGCCACCGTTGTGTTCTCCCCCTTGCGCGGCAAAGGCAATGTCATCCGCCACGCCTTTCGAGTGGTCGATGCCGATGTGTATGTGATGATCGACGGGGATGATACCTATCCCGTGGATCAAGCACCGATGATGATTGAGACTTTGCGGGCGGGGGGTTACGATATGGCGGTGGGCACACGATTAAAAACGTTTGCTCCCGGGGCTTTCCGCCGTTTTCATCTGTTCGGGAATCACCTGCTTTCCCAAATCGTCAGTTCTTTTTTTCATCAGAAAATTACGGATATGCTCTCTGGGTTTCGAGTGTTCTCAAAGGATTTCGTGGCCCAAGTGCCGCTCCATTCCCAAGCTTTCGAAATTGAAACCGAACTGACGTTACAAGCGCTTTCTAAAAACTATTCGGTCGTAGAAATTCCGATCACCTATCGAGAGCGACCCGACGGCAGTGAATCGAAGCTTCAGACATTTGGTGATGGGTTTTTAATTCTGAGTTTTATATTTAGATTAATGAAAGACTATCGACCGCTTCACTTTTTCTTTTTCATCTCTCTGTTTTGCGTCGGCTTGAGCCTTGTCGCTGGTTGGGCTCCCATCATGGATTATGTGCATACGGGATTTGTCTCGACGGTGCCAAGAGCCATTCTGGCGGCGAGCTTGATGATTCTCTCTGCGGTTTTTGTCGGAGTCGGATTGATTCTTGATTCGCAACGTCGTTATCATAATGATCAATTCTTAATGATGCAGAAGATCCTTCAGCACAAAGAAAAAATGCCGAATGCAAAACGGCGATTTCCCGCGGCTTAGGGGAAAAACTTTTTTCGAATCTCTAGAAACTTTTTATAATAGTCTTGGCTCTTTTGGACATCTCCGAGCTTTTCGTAGACCTGCGCCAGCATTGCGTAGGAATGATAAAAGTTGGGATCGATAGCGATGGCGGTTTCAAATTCTTTGATGGCATCATCGGTATTATTTTGTCGAAGGTAAGATCGACCCAAATTGTGATGGGTCTGAGGATAGTTGTCTTGAATAGCGATGGCCTGTTTGTAAGTCATAATGGCCTCGGAGACTCGGCCGGCTTCGTCATAGGCCATGGCGAGGTTGTTGTAAATGCGGGCCGATCCCGATGGATTATAACGAATGTTGTTAGAATAGAGCGCGATAGGGTTGGCCCAGACTTTGTTTTGCTGAAAAGTGAGATAGCTCTCAGCTCCGAGAACGAGCGCTGCGGCCACCACACTCAGCACCGGAACAAAGAGGCGGGGAAGGTTCAAAGCGAAATGAAGTTTTTGAAGCCAAAGTCCCAACGCGGAGGCGGCTCCTAATAAGAGTCCCGCCGATGGGAAATACATCCAGTGCTCTAGAATAAGGGCATTAACCGGGACGAATATTCCCGTGTGAGGGAAGTGGGCGCAGGCGAGCCACAAGAAACCAAACACGAGGGCTCTGTTTTTATTTCGCCAAGGAATCAGCACGTAGAAAGTTGCGGCCACGAGAAAGGCGGCTCCGGTCAGGACCTGAGTGGCTAACGGATCAGTAAAAACCATAAAGTGTCGGTCGAAGTGTTGCTCTGTGGGAAAAACCAACAACTGCAGATAGGCGGGAATCGTCGCCAGAAAAGTGTAAAATCGGAAGAGGATGTTTTCCGTATAAATATTGGGAGTGGCATAAAATTGAAAGCTGTTATCAAAATCGAGCACAGTTTTGCGAAGAATCAAGTAGGTGAACGCAATGATCCAAAGAGGAAGTGTTCGGAGGGCGGCTCGGGCAAACCGAGAGGGTCGTTCGGGGCTGACGTAAAGTGACACAAAGGCAAGTGCGGGAAAAACGATGGCGGACTCCTTGGTGAGAAGTCCAAGAACAAAAAATACCGAAGCCATTGCTATTCTCCTGACGGAGAAGGTCGGGAATAAAGAGATCAGGCCCACGAGACTAAAGAAAACATAGAGAGAGTCGGCCGTGGCGCTGATGTAGGCCACGCACTCCGTATGAAGAGGGTGCAACATCCAGATTAAGGCTCCGATATAAGAAGCAAGGCGGGAAAAGCGGAGGTGGATGCCTAGCACATAAATTAGGCAGGCATTGAGTCCGTGGATAAAAATATTCAGGAAATGAAACTCTAAAACCGAGGCCCCTGCCACTTGATAAACAAAATAATAAATCAATGTTTGCAGGGGACGGTAAAAGGAGTCGATCCCGCCTGAGCCCATCGTGGTTGAGGACGTGAAGATGGTTTTCCACGACGGCCATTGATGAATGAACGTGTTTTTAATGACCAAGAACTCGTCATCAAAAAGAAATTCCCCGGTCAAAGCGCCGCTGTAGGTTGCGAAAAGAAGCGCCCATAGACCTGCAAAACACAGGAGTGTGATTTTTGAAACACGTTGGAATCTGTAGGTCATAGGGAAAGTGTAGAGAGAAACAGTAGCCGATGTCGACCTTCGTGACGCTGTAATGCGCGGTATTAGGAGCCCAGTTTTAGCTGTATTTCAGAGGCGTAAAATGTATTATTTGGAGTGCAACTTTAACCATTAAACCGAGAGGTCCAACATGAAATCTATCATTTTGATCATCGCAGCTGTGGCATTTACAGCCTGCTCTTCAACAAAGAAAACAGAAACTGCAACAACTTCGACAGAAGCTCCAACGACTGTTGAAAAAGCGGAGACAACATCGACAGATGCAGCTCCAGAGAAGACTGCGAAAAAGTCTAAGAAGCAAAAAACAGCTTCTACTGAGGAAACGACAACAACCCCATCAACAGATGGCAGTGGTCTTCCTTCAATCACCGGCACAGAAAAATCTGCAGTCACTTGCACTAACAAAAGCGATACTCGCAAAATCACAACATTAAATGTAACTGATGGTGGATGCGGTGTTGTTTACAATAAAGCGGGCGAAGATAAAACTGTAGCTCTCGCTAAAGTGGACATGAACTATTGCGATACCGTCACAAATAAGATTAAAACAAATCTTGAAGGTGCTGGATTTAACTGCGGTGGCGGAACTAGCTCTTCTTCAGACACACCTGCGGCTCAGTAATCTGTTGTCTTTGGAAAATAAAAAAGCCAACTCTTAGAGTTGGCTTTTTTTATTTGTAGTGGATAAAAACTATTTATTGCGTCGGTTTTTAGGTTCGATGCGATTTTGGTAGGCCACATCGCCAAAAAGTTCCTGGGCGGCTTTGTTATAAGCTTTCGCGGCCAGATCCTCGGTGGCAAAATCTCCTAAGAAATAAGCTTTGTTATTCTTTTCGATCCGCGAACGCCACACTCTCTTCGAGCGAATGAACGAAACGCCACGGTAGCGAGAGGAGGTTTTTTCGGCGCGCTTCGGGAGCATACGCTGACGTTCCTTCATGCTGCAAACGACGATATTTTCTTTGCGGTAGTCGAGACCATTCTGCCAGCGGCGAGGATAGGCCATTTTTCCCTTACGGGGCTTCATTAAGAATTGTCCGAGGGACATCGTTCGCGACGAGCTACCTGTACGGATACTTGTGACGACGAGAGGCTTCTTTTCTTTACCACGATAGATGACCCGCCAGCTCTTCTCGGCCACGCGATCGTAATCTTCGCTATCAATTTTTACGGTTTCACCGGTTTTGGTTGTCAGAAGTTTCCACGCTTTAGACATACCTTCTCCTTAGTTAGATTCTATCTCTTAGGTTTATACTTAAATCAGAGATAAAGTGACGGGTTTTTAAGGATCAATTCAAAATGCTGACCTTGGCCGTGCTTTTTGCGTAAAAAATGGGCTTAAACGCCGAGTTTTAAAAGAGCCCACTCGGCCACTTTTCCTATTTTGGCGTCGTCGACGTAGGCTTGGATCGCGGGTCGAAGCTCCTGAGCATGAATGTTCGCCGCCACAATCACCGCATTCCGTTTGAGACCGAGGGCTCCGGCGCGGGCCAAGGGGGTACCGTAAACCCGCTTTAAAATTTGATTGTGCGAAGACTCCAGAATCCACTTGAGGTCTTCGATGGTGTTCTGTCGCTCCCGCGCCGGTGCGGACTCTTTGTGAAGTCGCAAATTCCAGGGGCAGACGTCTTGGCAGATATCACAGCCAAAAAATAAGTCGCCGAATTTCTCTTTGAGGGCGTCGGGCGCTTGCGTCTTGGACTCGATGGTCCAGTACGAGATACACCGGGTCGCATCGAGAGTGCGGTTGGGCAAAATGGCCTCTGTGGGGCACGCCTCGACGCATCTTCGGCAAGTGCCACAATGATCACTCACAAGAGATGCGTTGCCGGAGAGCTCGAGGGAGGTGATCACTTCGGCGATAAAGAAAAAGCTGCCCCGTTGACGATCGATAATACAGGAATTTTTTCCGAACCATCCCAGGCCGGCCCGATACGCCAGATCTCGCTCGAGGATCGGCGAAGAGTCGGTGAAACCTAAAAATTCTTCGTCCGGGAAAATTTTTTTTAGATCTTCACATAGGGATCCCATGATTTTTTTCAATGTAAAATGATAGTCGGGACCTCGGGCGTAGCTAGCGATATTGAGATTCGGGAAGGGGTTGTCTTTTGGGGTGTATTCATTTTTATAAGGAAAGCTCAGCACAATGGCCGATTGGCCACGGGGCCATTTTGTTTGGGGTGACTGTTTAATTGGAAGATGCGTTTTGAGATATTCCATGTCGCCATGATAATTCTGATCGAGCCAACTTTGATAAATACTTAAACTCAGCGGTTCATTGAGAGATGAGAATCCAAAATGAGAAATGCCGTGTTGTCGAAGAACGTGGGAGAGGATTGCAGAATTATCCGTTGGCATGATCGGAATATAGTCTATACTTGGGATCATGGATAGAGCAATTTTTACCTCTCACAGTGATTGGCCCGAAGTCGAAGAGATTCTTAAAAAAATACAAAGTCAGGGGTTTAAAGCCGTTCTTGTGGGAGGGTGTGTTCGCGATGCCCTGATCGAGGGAAAGCGGGCGTCTTCCGGCGATTTAGATATTGCGACAGATGCCACACCCGAGGACATTCAAGCCTTGTTTGATCGAGTCGAGATGGTGGGGAAAAGTTTTGGCGTCAGTATGGTGGTTATCAATAAAAAAAGTTTTGAGGTTTCCACCTTTCGCGAAGATTCTCAAAAAAGCGATGGGCGCCATCCGGAAAGTGTAAAATACACCACTATCGACAAGGATGTTTATCGCAGAGACTTTACTGTAAATGCGATTTATTACGATCCTCTCAATGATCAGCTGATGGATTTCGTCGGAGGTGTCGAGGATGTTCAAAACAAGATTTTAAAAGCCGTCGGTGACCCCGATGTTCGATTTAAAGAAGATTATCTCCGGATCCTTCGCGGTTTAAGATTTTCGGCGATCCTCGAATTCGCGATTGAGCCCAAGACGTTCGAAGCGATGAAGAACAATGTGCCCGGCCTCAGTTCGATTTCTATGGAGCGAGTGAAGATGGAATTCGACTCGGTCCTCGGCCGAAGCGGAAGTCCCAGAAATTTTAGAAAACTTTTTTTTGAAAGCGCCCGAGATTTGGGTGTGATGGCGATGTATTTCGACATGACAGACTACAACCTCAGCATTGATAATAATGAGGTGACTCCAAAGTCCATCCCGCAAGCTTGGCAGGATTTTATCAAGCGCGCGGATAAGGCCAACTGGAATTACCTGCAGGGGTGGATGCATCTTTATCTTTATCGTTATCGGTTTTGGCGGCAAAAGACCGGATCTCCCGGTGAGGCTGAGGTTCGCTTAAAGACGGAAATGGATTTAATGAAGCTCGCTAACTCCGAAAAAGAACAAATCTGGGCGACGATTAAGAGTGGGGCTCTGTGGGTGAAAGCCGATCAGATCCAGCTTGAGGATTTGTTTGTTTGGGGACGACAAAAAGAAAAGGGCAGTGTGGACTTCTGGCGCACGGAAGTTTTAGCTTTCGGAAAAACCGCAGCTCACTTTGAAAAACTCGATCATTATTTTAAGGAATACTTCGAAGCGGGTCAGCTTCCTCAACCCCTAGTTAAGGGTGACGATCTCATCAAAATGGGAGTGTCATCAGGACCCGAGATGAAGACATACCTGGAAGCCGCTCATAAGAAACAATTTCTTGAAAAAATCACCGACAAAAAAATCCTACTCCAGCACATCCAAAAACTCATCAACTAAAAAAAGGATCGGCGTACCTTTTTTTTGGCGTACTTTTTTTATTTACGTTTGAATTCGCGGCCTTTGTGTTTTTTCCAATTGTAATCGGGATTGGAGGAGAAGCGCTCGCCCCATTTGTTCCACTTTTGTGGACCGAGATCGTGCTCCACTTTGCCTTTGGCGTTAAAGATCTTAGCGTCTTTTCCAAATAAAAAATCTGCGATGGCTTTTAACATAAGTTTAAAATAGCCGGGTCACTTATCTTTTGCAAAAGGTTTTATTCACACAATCTTCGGCAAAAAGAATCTGGCGTTCGGTGGATGGAGCGCTGCCGCGAGAAGTAACGTAGAAAGCCATCCGAGCTTTTAAGCAGGCTTTTGCTGTTCTTTCGAAGGCTTCTTCTTTTGTAGCGCCTTTAAATTTAATTTTTCCAGTTTCGCCGGATTCAAAGCTGCACGTTTGGTAATCTTCAGTGGAAGCGATACCTCTTGTCGTTGCCGTTGTTTGCGGCTTTGAGATGTCCAAGATCGACGCTATTGGCCCCAAGAGCATGATCAGAATTAATAAGATACGCATAAAGTCCCCCTACCAGGGAAGCTGCAAAAGGGTGGCCAAAGGGTGGCAAAAAATGAGCCTCAAGCTGTTGAATTTTATAGGCATTTCCGTGTTTCAGACTGAGACGTCGACGGACATGTTGAATCTCGACAACAGGTGATCAGGATTTAGCCACTCCGGCCTAGCGGAGGGACCACGCTATTTTTTCGAGGGCTTCGGCCTCTTCCACCCAATAGAGGTAAGAGTTAAAGTTGGGAAAGAGTCTCGGGAATGAGGGATCCGCCCAACGCTGAGCAATCCACGCCGCATAGGATAAAATGCGAAAACCACGAAGCGCGGGAATCAATTGGATTTCGCGATCATCAAATTCACGCAGACTTTCGTAACCTTTTACAAGTTGATCCATTTCTTGAGAGGCGGTTTCAGGATCTCCAGAAAGAAGCATCCAGAAATCTTGAATCGGAGGACCATTTAAAAAATCATCAAAGTCGACAAAGAAGAATTTATTTCCGTCAGATAAAAGATTCCCGCGGTGGCAGTCTCCATGGATGCGGATAAAGTTTTTGGGAATGAGATAGTCCTCAAGGTAGTCGAGAATAGTTTCGGCCGCTGTGATGTAACGTTGAGAAACTTCCGGTGCGATCCAGCCGTCAAGGATTTCCAAAGCCGACCAACCGGGGTGATCGTCAGAGCCAAAAGTCGGTCGATGTTTTGCCTTTTGTTGAGCGCCGATATTGTGAAGTTGAGCGAGGAGTCGACCGACTCGCTCTAAATCTCCCTCGAGAAATTCTTGGGGCATACGTCCCACTTTTCTTGGGAATAGGCAGGCCCAGATTCCGTCGACATCTTCTAGAGTTCGGCCCCTCGGCGAGGCGATCGCAGGCAAGACGGGGACTTCGCTGGCATGGAGCTCATTCAGAAAAAGGTGCTCGTCGTCGATGGAGGCATGAGGCCAGCGGTGGGGG
This sequence comes from Bdellovibrionales bacterium, assembly GCA_019750295.1. NCBI lineage: Bacteria > Pseudomonadati > Bdellovibrionota > Bdellovibrionia > Bdellovibrionales > Bdellovibrionales bacterium. The sequence continues at coordinate 106,400 of JAIEOS010000009.1, forward strand.
CGATAGAACTTCGCAACAACGCGCTCCTGGTACTTTTGAGCTTCTGGCGAGGCTTCCAAAAAAATATCAAACACGCGATTCTCATAAGAGTTCAATTGCATAAAACGGCCCGTCGTCGTGAAGCCGTAGCTTTCCACGAATTTTAATACGCCTTCGGGATTCAGATTAAAAAAAGAACTCTCGTGACTCACGCCTTCAAAGTAAATGAAGTCGTGAGCAGACTCAAGTCAGGATATGACTATTGACGAATGGAAACGTCAGTTCGGATGGCACCCATAATAGAAGGAATTTCCTGACGAGGAACGTTGTAGGCTTTTCCAGCAGTGCCGGTGACGGTGTCCGTTCCCGCCGCCAATTTGGCGTGCCCGCCGCTCACGGCATCAAACAGCATGGCGTTAGAGTCTTTTGCGGGTTCAAATTCCACTTGCAAGGCTTGAGTTGTCGACGGAATGTTTAAGCTCTTCATTCCATCCCGATGAGAGCGAACTTTACACACGGTCATGCCCGAAGAATCTGATGGGCTGCATGAGGAATAATTAATTCCGCTTTCGACCGAAGTTGTGAATTGCGTCACATGTCCTGCCAAGGGCTTTCCATAGAAATCCATGACTTGCATTTCTACGGTGAGGTCCGAAAAGCCATCGGCTTTGGCTGTCGTTTGCGACAAAACCTTAAAAGTGTAGCTGTTCGGATTGAGGTCGCGCTCGACGTTTTGCGACTTAGAGCAGGCCATGTTTAAAAAAAAGCAGTGATGTTAGTCCGGTAATTGTTAGTACTTTCATATAGGTCTTATCGGCGAAGGTATGGAAAAGTTAAGGATTTAGTCGCTCTGTCTCAAGGAGAGACGGCTTTTGGACTAGAAACTGTGGAAGGTCAGTATAAATTTCCCGTTAAAATTCATAGACTTTAAATGTGAATAAAACAAAGACAAATAAATCTATATTTGTGGTCTTCATTTTGATCATGGTGTTCGGCCTTGGCCTTATCGTATTTGATAAGTATCTCAGTGGCAGTGGCAGTGATCGCGAAGTGATTGGTGAATTTACGTCTACAACTGGGACAGTCGAGTATAAAGAAGATACCTATAGCAGTTGGTCTGGCGTTAAGCAAAAGCGTGATGTGGTCAATCAGAGTACGGTGTTCACTCACGAAAATGCCAAAGCCAATTTGAATATCGAAGGCGTTCAAGTTGCAATTAATGAAAACAGCTTAGTTAAAATCGAAAGACCGAATGGGGTTAAGACGTTGGACATGAGCTTCGGCTCCCTTATTTTTGATAGTAAATCTAAGCAGTCCATCGTTCTTCGAATTAACAACAAAGACATGGTTGTTAACCTCAATGATTCCAGAGTAAAGATCATTCAGGACAAGGGGAGCGATAAGCTGAAAGTCATCTCTTTGCGCGGAGACGTTGAAGTTAAAGAGAAAAATGGGACACCGGCTGCGCAAATCATTAAGCAGGATCAGGAACTGGATTTTGCAACTGCCCCTCCGATTCGTAAAGAGGAATTTAAAATCGTTTCCCCGGCAAATAACGGTCGCATTTATCTTGGGAAAAAGAATAAGGAAATTAAAATCCTAGCGACCGATGTCATTACATCTCTCAAGATCGAAGATCTCAGTACGGGTGATGTTACAGATAAGCCCTTTATGAGTAAGTCTCGTGATGTGTCTGTCGAAGTTCCGGCGGGACAATATAGAATTACTGCAAAAACCGAAGACGGACGGGAAGCGGTGCCGGTGGTGGTGACGCTTGAAAATCAAAAAGGTTTGAACATTTCCTACAGAAAAGAAAGTTACAAAGCGTCTCCGACACAAATCGCTCCTAAGGTGACAGTCTCTCGCAATTTAAAACAAGGGGCTCAAGTTTATGTCAAAAAAACGGAAGATGTGAATTGGACTCCAGTTTACGACGACGAATGGCGTCCTAATGAGCCTGGAAACTACGAGCTCGTGCTCGTTCAAGAGGAGCATCAGGACTTCGAAGCCGAGAGCGAGAGATCCGTCGTACAGATTACCGAAGACGATTTTAAAACGATCAAACAACCGCAGATGCGAATTGCGAAAGTCGAACCGGAGCCAGAACCTGTGCCCGAGCCCGTTTTAAAGTCGGAGCCGTTACCCGCACCTAAACCGAAACGAAAAAGAGCTCCGGCGTCGCAAGTTGAATCTCAAATGCAAGTCGTAGAAATTGGCGACCGCAAAAACAAATTCTCTTTGGGATCTCGTTTCCTACAGCAGACCGCCTCGCAAACTTCAAGTTTTGGATCGGCGACGTATGAGGCGGTTCTCACCCAAGGTTTTTTCATCAATTACGAGCGAAGATTGACAGACACTATGCATGTGTATTCTGGCTTTGATTACAATCCCGTCAGCGTAAGTGTCGTCACTCCAGCGGGACAGTCCAAGCAAAGTTACGATCGCAAAGTTCTCAACATCGGCGCGGGATATTCGTTAACGAGATGGTTTGATTTGGTGATAGGAACCCAAGGTTCTATCGGCAGTTTAGTTTACGATGCGGGAGTGGCTGGAGCACAACTTCTTAAAATGGACACATTAAAAGTCTTGATGGGAGCTAACTTTAATTTCAATTTGGCTTCGCGACAATATTTAAGAATTCGTGCGAATGTGGCTCCCACGGGGATCTTTTTGGGTAAGGCTTCCGAGATGCAGAATCTATCGATGCAAATGCAATATTTAGCGGGAATTGAGTACAGCTATCTTCTTAAATCGAATCT
>JAIEOS010000010.1 GCA_019750295.1 Bdellovibrionales bacterium
ACGCCCAGGCCCTGGTGGGCGAGGCGCGCCGCTGAGATGTATTTATTAGAGACTTGGCGCTCAAGAATTTCTTCATGCGGAACCCGATTCTCGAAGATATGCGCGATCTCCATGGTTTTGTTCATCGCTTGATCGATTCGCTGAAGCTGGCCATCCGACTCCTGGAGACGCACTTGGAGATCTTTGACCTTACTGTCGATAATAGCCATCAAGTGCTTCACCTGGTGTTCCGTCTTATCCGAAAGATCTTCCAGCACAGAGATTTTATTTTGCAAAACTTTAAGTCCGTAACTTAAGCGCGGATCTTCCTCGCGGCGGCGGCGAAGTTTAGCAAAAGCCAAGCCGATCCCAGCGAGGAACAAAATATTAAGTGCAATTTGAAGAATGGATAACACGCTCACTACTTTATTTTACGGGTACTGAGCTGTAATCACAATACGACGAGCTACAAACCCTAGTCCTAAGGCTTGGGAAACGTCACCTGACCGAAAGCTAAGGATCATCGTCAATTAGATCGGGACGACTTTTTTGATCTTGTCGACCGCTTTGTCGATGTCGGCTTTGGAGACCGCGAAGCTGACGCGAAGGTAGTTCTTATCACCGAAGTCTTCGCCGGGGACCACAACAACTCCCGCTTCTTCGATCAAAAGAGCGGCGAGCTCTTTGGCACCCGACATCTTCATCTTGTTCAGGATTTCGGAAACGTTGATCCAAAGATAAAAGGCGGAGTCGGGTTTTACGATTTGCACTCCAGGAATGGAAGAGAACGCACGAAAGGCGTAATCAAAACGCTCACGCAATTGAACTCGCGTGGAAACCACGTCTTCCTTACAGTCGCGAATCGCGGCGACCGAAGCTTCCTGAGAGATCGAACAGGGCGCGCCCACAGTTTGACTCTGGTAGCTCGCCATCGCATTGATGATCGACGCCTCTCCCGTGGCCCAACCAATCCGCCAACCCGTCATAGAGTAGGCTTTCGAAACGCCGTTGATACAAACCACGCGGTCTTTAAGATCAGGAGCGACATGAAGAAGATGAGGACTAATTCCGCTCTCGCTAAAAGAGAGTTGATTATAAATATCATCGCTCACCACAACAATGCGAGGTTGCTTTCTTAGAACTTCGGCCAAAGCTTGGAATTCCTCCTTTGTGTATTCAACACCCGTCGGGTTACTTGGTGAATTGAGAAGAAAAACTTTCGTCTGAGGAGTAATCGCGGCTTCGAATTCTTTCGCCGTGATTTTAAACTTGTTCGCAAGCTGAGTTGTGATCACTTTGGGACGACCGCCGGACAACTCCACCATCTCGGTGTAGCTCGCCCAGTAAGGATTTGGCACGATCACTTCGTCACCGTTATCAAGCAAGGCTTGGAAAGCGGCAAAAATAATAAACTTTGCTCCTGTACTCACAGTCACTTGGTTCGGCTTATATTCAATGCCCAAAAGTTTCTGAGTGAGACCACAGATCTCTTTTTTAAGCTCTGGAATACCCGCTGCGGGAGTATATTTTGTTTTTCCCGAGTTAATCGCACCGATCCCCGCTTCACAGGCCTTTTTGTACGTGGGCCAGTCCGGTTCACCTACGGTGAGCGAAACGATATCGCGACCCTGATCTTTAAGCTCTTTGGCTTTAGCAGCGAGAGCGAGTGTAGGAGAGGCTTTAAAGTTTTTGGCTTTTTGCGACAACATAGGGGCTTCCTTGGTTAGCAAAAGAGATGGGAATTAACCGATCTGAAAGATGCTTAGTTTTTTATCACCATAATCTTTTTGTTGGGTCATTTTAAGCGCTTTGTACTGATTTTGTAAATGTTCCTTTTTTCCCGACTCGATAAATATTTTGACGTGAGGTTGAAGGCCAATAAAATCACCCATCGCTTCCATCGCTTTATCGGCTAAAACTTCTGTAAAGGGTGGATCTATGAGCACGATATCGAATTTGAGGCCAGGATCTCTTTTGAGATAGGAAAAAACGTCATAAGGGCAGATCTCGAACTCTTCTCTCGAAATGTCAAACAGAGCTAAATTCTGTTTAATAATGGCCACAGATCGTGGATTTTTTTCAACGGCGTGGACCACTCGCGCCCCTCGAGAAACCGACTCAAAGGCAAGATTCCCCGTCCCCGAAAACAAATCGAGGACAGCCGCATCGACAATGTCCGACTGGAGTTTATTAAATATAACTTCCTTCACCCGATCCGTCGTGGGCCGAATGTGATCGGCCTTAAAAGAGACCAGCTTACGGCCGCCGAATTTTCCAGAAATAATTCTCATGACCTGCTGTTAAACACCATTTCGATTTGATCAACAACTGCAAAAATGTCCTGAAAGGGTTTTTGTATAAAAAGATCTGCGCCCTGCTTTTTAGCTGACTCCGTCGAGGCCTCTCCCGTGTATGCGGAAATCAAAATCACCTTCGCCCGAGTCCCGCTCATCCGCGCAATCACTTGAGGACCGGTCAAGCCCGGCATCAGCACATCCAAGATGACTAAGTCGGGATCGAGCTTTTGCCAAGCGGCGAGCCCTGCTAAACCATCAGGCTCCTCGAAGATTTCGTGACCTTTTGCTTTTAATGCGCGTGTCAGCGAACGGCGAATCAGAGGCTCATCATCGATAATTAAAATCTTCATTTTTTAACCTTTGGCAACGTGATGATAAATTCGCTCCCGACCTCGAGATCCTCTCGCAAAGAGAGCTGACCTTTAAAACGCGAGACAATCGACTTGCCCAAGCTGAGTCCCAGGCCCGTTCCCTCACCTTCTTCCTTAGTTGTAAAGAAAGGAGTAAAAATTAATTCGCGAATCTCCGTGGGAATCCCTGGACCCGTATCTCTTACGCGGATCTCCACGGTATCTGCGTAAACCTTCGTCTGAAGTGTGAGATCACCCGTCTCCCCCATGGCCTGGCAGGCGTTATTCACCAGATTAAAAATCACCTGCTGCAAAAGATGGGGCTCTACGAAGATAAAATCTTCTTGGTCACTCAGATCAATCCGGGAATTTTGATAGCGCATGGCAGATTTCAAAAAGGGTAAGGTTTTTAAAATCAATTCTCTCGCCGAGACTGGCGTTGTATCTCCCTCAGGCGAGGAGGACGAAAACTCCAGCAAATTCTTAATAATCATTTCACTTCGCTCCGCTGCAGACTTAATTTCCCGCAGATCTTCCTGGATATTCAACGGGCTCTCTTGAATTAATAGCTGAGATAAAGATTTAATGCCCGTCAGAGGATTATTCAGCTCGTGAGCTATATTTCCCGCCAACAATCCCAAAGCCGACATCTTTTCGCTTTGAACTAATTGACTCTGTAAATTCACCGAGGGTGTGATGTCTGTGTAGTGCACAATCATGTTATAAAATTTTTCTTGAGAATCGAGATAAATGGGATAGGCATTGACCTGAAAGATTTTTCCCTGCGCCATGATCTTTCCTTGCTTTTCGGCCTGCTCACTTCGAGACTCAAAAACCGGGCAGCCAAAGCAGGGAGCATCACGACCCGCAAATGCCTTGTAGCAAGGAAACTCCACAGTGCTCGCGAAAAGTTTGTTAGATCTTATGACATTATACTCATCATCCAAGATGACAATAGGGTCTTGCAAGTGATCGAAGGTGGTAGACCATTGTTTAGAGATTTCGTGAGACTTCATCTTCAGCAACAAGCGATCAAACGCAACGCGGAGAGACTCCGCTCTTTGATTAAGAAGCTCCGAGAAAATTTTTTGCTCTAAAAAGTCCATGCTGTGTTCAAAGACTAGCACTCCATCGCCAACCGTATTGTCTAAAAATAAGCTCACCACGGAACTCATCGGTCGAGACAGTAGACCCGCGAGAGCTTTCCTGAGTTCTACGTTATCTTGAGTGTTAAAGATGGCTTCGTCGATACTCACCGCTCGGTCAATGATTTGAGGCCCCTGAAAGTAAAGAAGACGAAAACTACCCTTACGCAAGGAATAGAGTAAAATGGGAGGATTCAATTTGTGGTAGCGCAAAAAGTCCTGGCGCAGAATCAGTAAAAGATCCTCGAGCGCATTCACCGAGGACACCGCTTTGATAAATTTAATCAGATCTTTGATGTCTCTATTTTTGGTTTCAATCTCGTGGGTTGAAAGCTCAAGATACTGTGTCCGCTGAGCCACTATGTTTTCTAAGTTTTCGTTTAATTCTTGCAATTTTTTATTTTGCTCGCGAACTTGGGAGGTCATAGTATTGTTTTCGCGACGCTGATTCAACATTCGCAATGTATCTTCGATGTTACTATCGATCGACTGGGACATCATTCCTGGACTGATGATCTTATGGACGAGAATGTCATCTTTAGAGGATTCGAATAATGGATCTACAATCTGCTCATCGCAGTAAATCAAAATCAGACTTTTCTTCTGGATATCTGATAAGGATTTGAAGTCTGTTATCTGTGACGAATAGAAAAAATCTTTATCGACAAAGATGATCGCCATTTCTTCCGGATCTAAAACTTTAAAGATATCTTTGAAAGATGGCAAAGATTCCATCTTGTATTTTTTTTTAAGGTGGGTCGGAAGTATGCTGGCCGTGTAAAAAAAACGAATCATTCATAATAGTATTCCAGAGAGCTTCTGATTAGTGAAGCCCCACAACACGACGTTGACGCTCTTCAATGCGAGTGAAGAGATCTAGACCTATCAGGGCCTGATTGAGCAGTTTAAGCACTTTGCGAGGCTCTTGATAGATCTCGAGATCGATATGATTACGGACCAAGTTCCAGTAGGAGCCGGAGATTGGAAAGTTCTCCATCTCGATATCATCGATGCACAAATTAAGACTCTTTTTTAAAAAATCTGCCGATGTGTCAAAATCAATATAGTCCATGCGACCAGCAATTTCCAAGAGACGATCCATAGAGAATTTCGAAGTTGGCTGAGTCGACATGAATACCTTAAGGAAGCACTCAAAAAAGTCATCTGAGGGAGTGACGGGATAGTTTTTAGAAACCACGGAAAAGTTCTCCTGTTTAAAGAAAATAAGTTGCCAATCCACCTCGAGAACACCACGACTCTTGATCAGATCCTCGATTTTATTTTGTTGATAAAATTCAAAGATCATTTTCAGCTCATCGCTATCGTTGACCGCAAATTTATCGCCCTTAATAACGAGACTGCCCGGCAAAAAAGAACCCGCTTTTTGCCCCTGCTCGCAAATTTCAACCGTTGGAATATTTAACATATTTAAATGGGCTGCAAGCGAAGAGGAAAATGTCATCACGGCCGACGACAGATTAGGGCCGCCAACCTCCGACAATAGATTTTTTTGACCAAGATGATGTTGAGTGAAATCGAGCTTCGTCTGAAACTCTTGGTGAGATAGAGCTTCGTGACAATCAACCGAGTAGTACTTCGTCTCAGGAGTGTAAAAACGTGTGGACAAGTGACCTTGACCGATCGGCGTAAAGTCCAAAACTAAGCCTGGAACGGGACGCGTGGTCTCGCCGACTTCGATGGCTTCCAGATCTATATTTGGAAAGTGACCGACGTAATGAGCAAATCGCTGGTCTATATAAAACTTAACGCTCAACGCTGTATTCCTCGCCGCAAGATTTGCAACGTATAAGGTGGAGCATACACTGTGTTCGTCACCGAGATCGATAAATACTACTGACGAATGTTTCATTACATGAGCTCTCGGATGTAAGTTTCGAGTTGAGAGATGTAACGACTGTTCCCTTTATAGTTTTGCTTGAGGCTCGGCAAAGTTTCGTAAGCCTTACGATAATTTTGCGTCTTAATATACCATCCGACTTTTAAGGTGAGTGCCTCTTCGTCTTGAGGTCGAAGCTGCAAAAAAGCGTCGATATGTTCGATGGCCTTAAACTCAGCTGTCTGCTGAGACCATTGATAATGCAAATACATGGCTAACTTGTGTTCAGGTTCTTGCTCTAGAGCTTGGTTCAGATTGGCGCAAGCCAATTCGAATTCTCCCACCGTGGCGTGGACAATAGATATCCCCACATAGGCTTCAATATTCGATGGATCCTTATGTAAAACTTCGGTGAATTTTTCGCGCGAGGAATTCAGATTTCCATTCTGCAGGTAGAGATAACCATAACTTAAGAGAAGATTGAGATCTGTATTATAGATTGTATACGCTTTATTGAAGTACTCTTCCGCCGCGTCGAGATCTTTCATCTTAAGATAGATGTTCCCCATATTCTTAAAACAGGAAAACAGCAGCCAACTCGGTGCGCTCGATTGATCAATAATCAAGTGGTAAGTGTCTAGCGCCTCGCGCTCCGCACCACTTTTATTGAGAGTATTCGCCAAAAGATACTGATTTTCGAGAGAGCCATCGCAATCCACAAGCTTGCGAGCTGCATAGACCTGCCCCTCTTCGCAGCCCCGAAGCGTTTCCACCCAGTGCATGTTCTTGAAAACAAAGGTTCTTGGATGTTGTTCGGCGACCTTCGTGATCTCCGATTTCGCTTCGTCGAGTCGCTGTGAATTTATATACGAATGGAACCTATCTAAACTTTCTGTGAGAGCTAGAGATTGATCCAGTAGATGAGCATCAAAAAATTTCTGTTGTAACACTTGTTCCCCCTGATAGTTCTATGAGCAAGGAGAGTGCCAACACCAGATACAGTTTATTCAAAGAAAAAGCCCAGGTTAAGACAGGGCTTTGACAAGATCAAAATTTTTACGCCATATTTTTGTCAAAGAGATCATGCGCTTCGACAATGGTCGCTAGGCAAATTTTTCCACCCGCGACTAATCCAATATATCCGGCATCGTTCGGTAAGCCTTGAGTAAGCGGCGACCCGTGCGAACCGACGTCAGCTTTTTGAGCATCGATGACTTTTCGCTCTCGATGCACGATAAAATCTGAAGGTCCTGCTCCAAGATCTTATTCACCAATTTTTCTTTTTGCCCTAAACATGACTCGATCTCTTTTTTACTTGTGTCGGTCAGTTGAGATTTATTCGCAGAAGCAGAATAGACTTCGATCTTAGAATCGATAGTGTGAATATTCTCAAGAATATCCTCGCGAATACGATAAAGATCCTCAAGGTTGTCAAAGTTTCGTGCCTTAAAGCTCTTACGCTCTCTTTCGGAGATATCGTAGAACATTTCCAAGTGGTTGTTCTTTTCTTTGAGCAAGAGGACGATTTGATCTATGTTGTTATCTTCTCTAAGCACCTTGAGACTCCTTCTTAAGTGATTCGATAGCCTTTGACCATCCATCGTACAAAATCGTTAAAACCTTTAGCGCATTATCTAAATGTTTTACGTCACCGGTAATATTTGCCCGCGTGAATTCTTCCATGACGTAAATATATAACTGCTCAAGATTAGACGCCATGGAGCCACCCACTTTAAAATCGAGAGTGCTGGCGAGCTCCATGATGATGTCATAGGCTTTACCGATGAGCTCCCCTCGCTCCTTGACGTTTTTTTGTTCTGCAGCTTCTCTCGCCTGCTTTGTGAATTTGATAGCGCCTTCATAGAGCATTAACAGCAGTTTCTCTTTGCTGGCGCTCTCCACTGATGTTTTTTTGTACTTCCCATAGCCGTTCATTTACCCTGCCTCCGCGTCATGTATTACCCACCCAGTCCACCGATGCCACCGCCGCCGCCCATACTCGACACTTGCGCGCCTTGAGCTTGCATCTTTGACATCTGCTCTTCTAACTTCGAAAACTTTTTCCGAAGTTGGTCTTCTTTGTTGGCTAAATTCTTTTCTTTATTATCAATATTTCGATCGATCTGACTCATTTGGGTCTGCATGCCTTTTTTCCGGCTAGAGACAACACCCTGCTGAGACGTGGCACTATCCAGTACTGCTTTGGCACGTCCAATAAATCCTGCGTTGGGACTTCCATCTCCGCGTAAGAATTCGAGAACATCTTTGGCATTTGTTTTTAAAGCTTTCTCGAACTTTTCCTGTTTCAACTCTAAGGTTCCGCTCCGATTGAATTCGACGCCAAGTTGGCTGAGATTTTTTATAGTTCCCTGAGCCCCATAGGCCGTGCCCTGAATCATTTGACGGAGCCGGTTTTCAATACTTCGAAGGACCGAATCGCCACCTAGGGTTTTAGAGGTGTCGGTTTTTTCGTTCATCGTGTTTTGCTGCTGGACGAAACTGAAAACACCATTCATCGCTTCGACAAAACCTTTGAGCTTCCCTTCAATCGCTTGGTAGTTTTCCGTCAGCGCAATATTGACCTCTTTACCAGGCTTCGCGCTTTTAAGATCCAGTGAAACTCCTGGAATGATTTCATCGATCTTGTTGTTAACCACTTCAACATCAAAACCGTTAACGCGTATCACACCGTTCTTAGATTTTCGCTCTTCATCAAAGTATAAATCGTCGTCCCCGTCTAAAAGATAAATGGTCGGAAATTCCACATTTTGGTTATTTCCGTAATGACTGGAAGACATGATCAAGCGGTATCCATCAGTCCCATCGGTACCATCTTGAACCACCGTCGCGTTGACTCCGAGTTCAGCACCATTGATGGCTTTAGCAATTCCATCGAGAGTGTTATTCCCGTTATTGATATAAACGGACTTTTCGCCATCGGGAGTATTGAATTTAAGATAACCCACACCCAGTTGTGTTTTATCTTTATCGGCAATTGTATTCGAAAGCGCTCCAGCACTCTCCGCAAGCTTAACAACCTCAAGCTTCCAATTCCCAGGAATGGCTTTTTCCGCAACCACCGTTCCGGCGATCACGTCAGGATCCGAAACATCCAAAGAGTAATCTTGGAATTTTTTTCCGCCAACGATATCCTTGAGTGTGCCCTTGACTTTATTGAGACGAGATTCAAAGTCGGTCACAAGATTGAGTTTAGTTTCAATCTTCTGTTTTTTAACTTCCATGTTCTTAATAGGCTCACGTTCGGCGATCATAATCTGATCAACGACGCCTGATAATCCTGAACCTACTCCGGGCAACCTAATGGGCATATACCCTAAGTATGCAGTAGTAATTCAAATATCTGTGAGTCAGTAATATGGCTCTAGCCGAAAGCTATGGACAAGAAAAATACTAGGCCGCTTTATTTAAAAGACGTCCGTTAGCCTGGTCCATGGAGTTCAAAAGGGTGTAGAACTGGTCTTCAGTCACACGTCGAACGATGTTTCCTTGCGGGTCTTTAATAAGAATGAGTTGGACAAGATTCTCGGTGACGACGTCCACAGTCAAATTATTGGCTTTAATTCCTGGGTGTTCCCGTAAACTCTTTAATAGTTTTTCTAATTCCTCGTCGGTGATCTTGCGAGGCTTATCTGAATGAGGTTCCCTTCCGTCTGCATCTCGCTCCGTCGTATCGTGTGACTTCACGCGATTCTGGAGTTCGTGCACCCTTTCGGGAACCACGGCCTGATTAAGGTTAGAAAGCGACCGTATATTCATACAACATACGTATCGGCATTACTTCCCCAAAAAATGAGCCCGCCAACCACGACGGGCTCTGAGGAAGAACGACTAATTCTTATGACAATAATCTTAAGGCTTGGCGAGGAACCTCATTGGCTTGTGCCAATACGTTCGTCGTAGCATTAAGAAGGATGTTGCTCTTGGTGTACTCTGCTGAAGACTCCGCAACATCGGCATCTCGGATGCGTGAATTTGCTACCGACAAGTTCTCAACCTGCGTTGAAATATTCTGTGTTGTTGAGGACAATCGGTTCTGTAACGCTCCGATGTTGGCACGGTAACCATTTACTGATTTTTGAGCAGCATCGAGTTGTGACAACGCATCTTTCGCCCCATCTTTTGAGGTGAAATCGATGCCATCAACACCTAAATGGGAAGATGTCGCGTTGGCGTAAGATGAATCAAATGAAATCACATCTGATTCGCCACTACCTTGAATTCCGACTTGGAAATCAAAGGTTTCACCTTCACCGTTTAATAGCTTTTTGCTACCAAATGAAGTTGAATCGGCAATACGATCGACCTCTTGCTTAAGTTGGGTTAATTCTTGGTTGATGTAACCACGCTCTTCGTCACCGACGGTATCAGAAGCGGCTTGGATGCCGAGCTCTCTCATACGGGTGAAGATGTTACTGATTTCCCCCAAGCTGCCTTCTGCTACCTGCAATAATGAAACACCGTCGTTCGTGTTTCTTAATGCCTGTTGGTAACTTCTGATCTGAGACTTCATTCCCTCAGAAATAGACAGCCCAGCGGCATCATCAGAAGCCTTCGTGATACGGCTCCCCGATGACAATTGTGCCATGGATTTATCCATGATCTTTTGGTTGGCGTCGAGCGCCGTTCGTGCAGCTATGGACGGCACGTTCGTCGAAATTCTTAAACTCATAGTTCCTCCTCGAGTTTCGTTTTTAGTACCTGGTTTAGGTACTTGGTCTAGCTATACTTTCGGCACCGTCCAGTAATACTGAAGTCGAGTCTGGCTTTTCTCGACCAACATCCCAACAACTAGACCAAGATCCAGAAGGAATTATTATGTTAAGTTGGAACTATAATTATAAAAAACAGTCACTTACGTAAGTTTATTTGTTTTTTTATTTTCTAAAAGTTTTTGGAGTGAAAACTATTTCAACAATGTTTTTTAAAATTCCAGCTCTGTTGCGACAAAAGATCAGAGATGACTACGATTATCACTAGATTTTAGTATAGGCCATTCGAATGCGAAATGGCCGGCATCTCTATTAAAAGATTCTTTTTTGGAAGTGCCCTCTTTTGGCGATCGCCGCCCACGGAAGGGCGCGAAACGATCCATGGATGGAGACTTTCGCCAAAAAAGGGCACTTCCAAAAAAGAATCTTTCCATAGAGATCCCAAGAGAACAATCCGCATCATCAAAAAGGGGCCACTTTGCTTTGCGGGCCCCTCGGATTGATTTGCGATTTCTTTGTTACTATTTTCAGCTTAACAAGCGTAGAGCTTGACGCGGAACTTCGTTAGCTTGGGCAAGAACATTGGTCGTCGCGTTCAACAAAATATTACTTTTTGTATACTCTGCCGTCGACTCGGCAATGTCAGCATCACGGATGCGCGAATTCGCGACCGAGAGGTTTTCAACTTGAGTCGAGATGTTTTGAGTGGTCGAAGTTAATCGGTTTTGAAGTGCGCCGATGTTGGCGCGATAACCGTTGATCGTCTTCTGCGCACTATCAAGAGAGGACAATGCTTCTTTGGCACCCTCTTTTGTCGAATAGTCGATACTATCAACGCCGAGATTCGACATTCTAGTATCGGCGTTCGCCGAATCAAACGAAATCACATCGGATTCTCCCGAACCGCCCACTCCCACCTGGAAATCGAAGACTTCACCAGCTCCATTGAGCAGTTTTTTACTGCCGAAAGACGTTGAATCCGCGATGCGATCCACTTCCGACTTTAGCTGAGAAAGTTCGTTGTTGATATACTCACGTTCCTCATCACCGAGGGTGTCCGACGCGGCCTGCACGCCGAGCTCACGCATACGGGTAAATAGGTTACTGACCTCGCCCAAGCTGCCTTCTGCGACTTGCAATAAGGAAACACCATCGTTGGTGTTTCTTAACGCCTGTTGATAGCTCCTAATTTGAGACTTCATGCCCTCGGAAATAGATAAACCTGCAGCATCGTCAGAGGCTTTAGTGATTCGGCTTCCTGATGAAAGTTGCGCCATGCTCTTATCCATCACTTTTTGATTGGCATCGAGCGCAGTGCGCGCGGCTATCGAAGGTGTATTTGTGGCTATTCTTAAACTCATGTTCTTCCTCCTGGGTGTTGTTCCCGGTAATTAGTCTGGTTACATTTTCGGTGAAACCCGATTCGCCTTAAGGCTTAGGACGAAGATCTAATTAGAATCAGGAAATATTTATTTTTATTAATAGAAAATTTTTATTTGAACTCACGAGAAATAACTGTGAGTTAAGGAAGTTAAGTTATAAATCTTTGAATATTTATATAAATAAAGAATCGTAAACGTAAAAACTTAATACAAAAATGAATTAATTAATCACATCGAGAGCGCTATTTAATGCTGTCGGAATGGTATCGGAAGAGTTTGCAAACATAATGCGGATGGCTTTTTCACCTTCGATCACTGCCGACTTTAATCCTCCAACGATAGATACGCTAAGGGCACCGACAACGATGGATTCTAAGCCTCGCTCCCCGGCAAGTTGCGCGTAGTATCTAGATCGCTCCAAATGATGTTTAGCTAAGTCACGATTTTCATTATTAATAGCCTCGACGGCCATTCGGTATTCGGCTAGAGAAAGAATAGAGTTGCTAGATAATCCGTGAAGGGATGAAATTTGAGCGACCCCCACACCAAATGTCGTTAACACTAATAAAGCTCGCGAACCTAAGGTTGAGAAAGTAGCAACACCGCCCAAGCCTACAACTCCGCCGGCGACCGAAGCTTGAAGATAAGGCAAGTAGCCACGCTTTCCCCACGCTAATATAGCTTTATCTAATTCGCAAGAGAGGAGAGTCCCACGGTTAGCGGCATGCCTAGAAGCTTCGAGATTTGTAGCTAGAGAATCACTGAGAAGTTTAGCGGTAGGAGCTCCAGCAGCGCCCAATCCAACTCCACCCATGACTTGACCAATTCGAGTAAAGTGACCCGCAATAAATGCATCCGCGGCAAATCCGCGAGCAAACGTCCCTGCAGCCACAACAATCGGACCCGAGTAAACTAAGCTTCCAATAAGAATGGCGGAGCTAGCGACAGTGACAGAAGTGATGGCGAATTGTCTCCCGGATGCACGCGCGCGTTCCTCAACAATTACACGATTGATTTGATCCCAGCGCTCGAGATAGGTCGACATGCTGGCAATGGCTGCAACAGCTCTGGCCTTCATTAAATTTTTGGCCTCAAGGGAAAGGTTCTGGTTTTGAAAGCGAGAAGGGCTGAGAGTTTCGATTTTCTTGACGAGCGCGAGTGTATCGGAAGTGAATTTACCCCATTTATTATAGGTAAGACCGTCAAAAAGAGTGACGTTTCTCATCGCGCGCTCAAAAAGTTCCCACTGAGGATCGTCAAGCCCTACGGTCATTGCAATGAGGTTTTTAAGGAACTGTTGTTGAACGAGATTATCAATTCTCTCCATATAAGAATGGGAAATTTCGATGAGGTTGGTTCTGGCCCACGCATCATGAACCTCTAGTATAGATATCAGTTTATTATTAAAAGTCGGCTTCCCGTAGTGGTCTCTGAGGTGCGAAAGCCGCGCATTGAGCATGGTAAATGAGCCTCTTTCCTCAAACTGTAAATCCATATTCACCGGGCAAGCGGCAAGAGATTCGGCGTGAGAATCGAGTCCCCACGTGATGAGCGATATGAATACAAAGAGGAAGAGAGTTTTCATCACAGCGGGGAGTTGCAAAAGTACGACCGGACATAGGATCAATTAACTTCGATTTAAAAACGAAAATGAAATATATTAGGTTTGAACAAACAATTTTTGGCAGATCTGCCTAAAAGAGGACAAATTTCGGCATCTGGATTGCTCTATATTTCGACGAACTCGTTGGATCGATTAAATCGATAGATAAAGGGAAACTTATGAAATTGTTACTTGCTGTGTTCACCATTTTGACAGTACAGCACGCACTTGCCTCTGAAACCCTCAACAGATATGAACTTTCTCAGGCCGCTCATTGTAGCAACGGGAACTCCATCCAACTTGTAAATCCTACCCTTATCTCTCATCTCAACTTCACCCAAGGCCAAAAAGAAATCGGCGCTCGCTTGATGGATCAATCAGACGTGAGTTTTCGAATGATCTACTTAGGAAAAAGTAAAATTTCTAAAAATGCTGTTTACCAGGCCGTACTCTTAACAGAGATGACTCAACAGACTTTTAGTCTCGAAGTGAGCAATGACGGTAAAACTCTCATTGTTCGTAGCCAAGACTTCGCAAACGAAGCTTGCGGTGGTGGCTTCGTCGTCACTCAGTGGGCCGCGATTTAAATCTCTTCGAATCACAAAGAAAAATCAAAAAAAATAAAAGTGCCCACCACAATGGGCGAGCACTCTTCGAAAACTCTCATTGATATGAAAATATTTTTTATCCTAATAACTGTAACACCGCCGCCGGAGCCTGGTTCGCTTGTGCTAACATTCCTACCGAAGCTTGTTGTAAAATTTGAGACGACGTCAGTTCCGCAGATTCATGTGCGATATCGGCATCTCTGATTCGCGAATTGGCTGCTGATAAACTTTCGTTTTGGACGTCGATATTTCTAACGGTCGAATCGAGTCGGTTTTGGAGAGCTCCATAATTTGCTCTCATTCCACCCACCTTAACGATGGCCTCATCGATCAGATCGAGGGCATCTCGAGCCCCGCTCTTACTATCGAATTCCAATCCGTTGATTCCTAGATTGGAAGTTGTTGCATCCGCGTCTGTGTTGAAGCGAATGATACTGTGCTCGTCGCTATTCACGCCGACCTGGAATTCCATTTCCGTCATAGACCCGTCGATGAGATTCTTATCACCGAACTTTGTGGTGTGAGCAATGCGATCCGCCTCTTCGATGAGCGCACTGGCCTCCATGTTCAAGAACTCCCGTTCCTGATCGCCAACCGTGTCACTAGCGGCTTGTACTCCCAGTTCTCTTAAGCGAACTAAGATATTATTGACTTCATTCAGTCCACCCTCACCCACTTGGATAAAAGAAACCGCGTTTTCTGCATTCTTTCGCGCCATCTGCATGCCGCTTATATCCGCTTTTAATTTTTCAGAAATCGCAAGACCTGCGGCATCGTCTGCGGCTTGAGTAATACGACTTCCTGAAGATAAAGCCTTCATCGCGTGAACATTTCTTTTTTGCTGTGTTTCTAAGTTTCTCTGAGCGTTGATTGACGCCAGATTTGTGTTAATCCTTAAACTCATTCTCAACTCCTTTTTAAGACCTTCTCGTTCTGAGACCATCTACGTTCTATCGCCACGTCCTGTAGCCCGGCCTTATGTCTAGAATATCGGCGTTCTATTCCAAAACTTTAGTCTTGAAATGAAATAAATATGTTCAAGTTGAGACAGAATCCCACCGAGAAGTCCAGGACAGCTTCTGTCGGGGTAAAGATGAAATCCACACTTTTAGTACTATTCATTTTGTTTGGGGCGACCACACAAGCGCATCCCAACGTTAAGACGGAAAAAAAGAAACGCGATCAGCTCCTTCAGCAGATGCAAGAGATCTGCATGAAAAAGTTTCCCGGCAAAGTGGTCCAACGTCGAAAGACCTGCGAATGTCTCCTTCGCAATTTTAACCAAAAGCTATCGGCGTCGGATCTTGTTGTGCTGCTCAATGACTACAAAACAGCTCCTGGAAAGAAGTCTCAAAAAGCGACGGTGAATGACTCTAATGAGGCACTCTACATGTTCAACATGGATGTCAGTGAGGCCTGTCTCAAAAATCCAACCTATAAACTAAGTGATCCTCAATAACACCACTTAAAGTCTCGTTTCGAGGCATCTTAAAAACAGAATAGGTCCTTTTATTGTGTTTTTCATACCGACCACCTAAACTTAAAGTTCGAGGGGGAAGAGAATGCGAAAGCGTATCGTAGGAATTGCTATCGTATGTCTGGCGGGATCTCCTCTACTTTTCCAGAATTGTAGTAAAAAAAATACTTCCAAATCCAACATTTCGGCGTCTCGAACTCTCGCCAGTCAGACAGACTCACCAGAGAGTGGAGTTGTTCTCAAATCATCGGTGTACACCGACATGGCTCAAGATATTTATCAAAGAATTACCGGCGTTAATGCGGGTTTAGATAACCGAGAGATCCAAGAGATGTCCCAATACTTGGAGAACGGAAATAAACTAAAAGCGGCAGAGATCGCTATGCAAAATAAAAACTTCTTAAATATAACCGTCAGAGACATGGCGACCCGATTATCAACCCGTGAGGCCAACACACTCGCTCCGCTGAGTGACTTTGTCGCAACTGTTATTGGCGTGACTCGCGATAATGTAAATGCCAAAGAGCTTTTGACTGGCAATTTCTATTATCGTGCCGTGGACGTCCCCGGCGTTCCACAAGACATCGTCGCCGATATTATTAAATCCAATAATCACTACAATGCACTCGACACCACCGGCGCAAATTTATCTGCAGTGCTGGTTCGCGAGGACGGTCAGAAAATAATTGGAGCTTCAGGTCAGGTGGAAGTTCTCTCCGACGCTGCTGGTCTACTTACGACGCGGGCGTTTATGGAGGCTCACGCCAAAGCTGGGACCAATCGTAGAATCATCGAATACACGTTTAAAATGTTCCTTTGCTCTCCAATTCAAACGTGGGCGAGCACGTCCCGACCCGATTTTTACATCGGGAGAGATGTGGGACGAAATCCATCCACGGAGTTTAATAACAAGTGTAAGAGCTGCCATTCGGGAATGGATGCGATGAGACCCGCCACTGCACACTTCGATTTTTTTGTGGAAAATGAAGCGCAGAAGACCGGATTTATCAAATTCAACTACGATTACAAAATGGATCCTCGCGACGAGGACGCCACCAAGATCGATCGAGTGGTGCCCGACGCTGAACAGAAAGTTCCTTATAAATTTCGCCGAGGCTCGAGTGTTTACCCTGATGGGTTTAAAGTTAAAAATAATTCATGGAGCAACTATGTTCCTCACAAAAATTTTGGATGGAAGACTCCTTTAACCGGGCAAGGCATGAATGAGTTAGGTCAAATGGTCGCGTCTTCGGAAAAATACGCCGAGTGTTTAGTTCAGAACGTTTTTTACTCCGTTTGTCGCAGAAATATGGAAACTAAAGATGCCAGTGCGTTAAAGTATCTGACGTCACAGTTGATTTCCTCTAATTATAATCTTCAACATCTTTATAAATTGACGGTATTAAGCAGTGAATGCTTGGGGATCGATTAACATGAAACTCGAGCACAAAATTTTATCTATTTTAACAATGGGACTCAGCATTTCACTGATGTATAGTAACTGTGGAGCGCCTCAGGCCCTCGGTCGGCGATTTCCGATCAAATCATCAAAAGTTGTTCAAATTGCATCCCACCGTCAAATTTTACCCTCGCTCATCAACTGCTTGAATCTTGAAGATTCGGCCCTGCGACCGGCAACCCGCCAGGCCGCCCGCGAGTCCGCCTCGACTTTATCTTTAGATGGTGACGCTTCGAAAATTTCGGCGCCCATGATGATGGCTCTCGTTAAAATCACCGGTGAGGTTTGTGTCGATCTCATTAACCAAGAGCTCGCTCAAACCTCTTCGAGAAAGTTTTTCCCAGGTTTTGAATTGGGAACGCCCGCGAATTCTCAAAGCTACGATCTCAATACCTCGATCCATAGACTTGCCACTTCCTGTTGGGGTCATGAACCCTCCCCCTCCGAAAATGACGAGATTATTAAAGCTTTAACCGAAAGTAATTTGATCAACGCTAAAAACCGAGCTACCGCATTGTTCTTATGTACGATGATGCTTGGTAGCGGCGAAACCTTCCGGAGATAGCCATGAGTTTGTCAAAAAAAGACCAACAAATGTTGAAGTTACTCGAACTGGAGCAACAGACTCGTCTTTATAAAAATTATGTCGAAGGCGGGCACAAGAAACCGAAGACACGACGAGAGTTTTTAGCCTCTGGACTTGCGGCAAGTTCGGCTTACATGTTTATGCCCACGCTGCTTCAACTCCTCACTCAACACAATGCTCACGCCGCCGAAGTGGAGTGCGTGTCCAGCTCCGCAGCGACAAACACCCTTCCCGCATTTATTAATATTCAACTTGCAGGGGGCCCAGCTCTATTTGCGCAACACCTCGTCTGTGGTGCCGGTGGAGCTCTGGATCTTAGCCAACACAATACCATGTTAGGTATAATTCCGAACGCTCAAAACTTTTTTGCAAACAGTGCGCCCTTTTGGTTTGAAAACGATCCCTCCGTAGGGTCGCAAATGATTCGATCTATAGTTAATCGAACTAACGGAACAGACATTATGGGGAAATCCAGTTTTATTGCGGTCGCCGCGAAATCCACAGACGACACGGCTGCAAATCCCAACGATATCACCGGGCTCCTCGAGAAAGCGGGACTCATAGGGACCACCTTCCCCTATTTTTTTACCGGAAATCATCCTCGGTTTAGCCAACCTGCAATTTTACCGGCGGCGACCTCGCTCAATGTGGCAAATTTAGCCAGCCTGCAAAATAGCGTGGGCTTCCAAGGCGCGTTGGCGACGTTCTCTGGCGATCCCGCGACTAACATTAGTCTTCAACAACGACTGATCGCTTCGGTCCAAAGACTCACGAAAATTCAAGTGGAGCAACTTGTCACCTCCTCGAAAGCCGATCGCAGCCAAGATACTTTTAAAAAATTAGTGGCTTGTTCCACAGAAAAAAACACCAAAGTGATTAGCGAGACCACCGGAGTAGATATTTACAATAACTATCCTGGCGGTCCTGAGTTCGCAAATATTTGGCAAAGGAATATGTCGCCCTCTTTTAATACAACTCTTGAAACATGCGGACTGGCGATTTCCAATTGCCTTCGAGGAATGTCCGGTGGCGCGATGGTCACCTTGGGTGGATATGACTACCATGCGCCGGCATTACGGTCTGAGGCCGATCAGAAAGATGCCGAAGCCGGTGAAATCATCGCTCGCACTCTATTGACGGCCCGCCAAGCGAATCGAAAAGTATTTATTTACGTATCTGCGGATGGTTCGCTGAACAATGCCGCTGGTAATGGAGCGGCTTGGGGTGGAGATTTTGGAGAACGAGGCGTTCACTATATTATCGCCTACGATCCAGCGGGCGCCCCCGCAACCCGCGGTTTAAACATTGGTGGGTATGCCGATGCTCCTTTCCAATTGAACCATTTCGCGGGAACTTCCGTTGCGACCTCGAATCCGATTGCGGCGACCGACGCTCAAGATTTGTGTGCTTCTGCGGTATTTTTGAACTATTTAAGCTTTGCGGGTTTAAAAGCCAAAATCGACGCACCGGAATTAACCGCAGTGAAATCCAAATTGCTAAGTTCTCTCCCGGCAGGCGGCGGCGATATTTTCAATTACTATTTGAGAATAGCGGGCTGATGTGACAAAGAAGTTCAATGTTTTCTTTATAACTCTCATATGTTTTTTCACCATGGTTTTATTCCATAACTGTGGTGGATCTCCTTGGACTTCAGTTCAATCCTCTAGCCTATCCACAGCCTGTGTGACCAGTAAAATGGGCCAAACATTTGCGACCACCTATCACTCCTTCTTTTTGGAAAACAACTGTAAGAAGTGTCACTCGCCGACGGGCACCTCCTCCATCGCCCAGTTTGCACACCCCAGTGCTAGTGTGGGCCTTCGCGCTTTTGCCGTGCTTGGCCCAGCCGCAGTAAAAAACAAATTGTCTGGGGGACACAACGGTTATACCTACGAACAATTTCAAACCGAGCTCGAAACGTACGAAAAGAATTGGGAAGACGAGTACATCGCTTCGGGATGTAATGAAGACACCACGATGACGGCCAATGTGCCCATCGAGTTTTATGAACCCTCGGTGATTCCAAATAAAAATAAAGTGAAGGACTCGATGAAGGGTTACCAAACTGTGATCTGGGATCTTGGAGCTCGCGTTCCCGGCGTTTTTGTCAGCGCTGACGTGCGCGCTAACGTCGATGGTTTTAGCTTTCCCCTGAACTTCTCCATCACGAATCTTCAGGTGAAATCTCCTCAACATAAGATAAGAATCGCCAACATCACCGTTCTCATCAATCGCAAGAGCTACTCGAATACAACCTTCCAAGGAATCGACGAAATCATTCCCCGAGAAGATGCATTTATTCCGATTGGAGAGGGGGGCGCTGTGAGTCTGATCACTCGAGACGACGATGACGTCTATCTCAATTCTGACGGTTGGTCCCTCAAAATTCAAACTCTCCAAATCATTCCTTAACACGTTCATGACCCAATCTTCATTTGAATCGATGGGGAAAACGCCTACCCTATTCTAATAAAAGAGGAGGCTCCATGGAACGGAGACGTTTTCTTCAAACCGGCGTCGCCGGCTTGGCAATGACTGCTTTGACCTTTAAACCTTCCATTGCCAGTGCACAAACCCAGCAGAAAAAACTTGGCATAGTTCAAGGGGCTACCGGCGAAACAGCAACCCAAATCAGCGTGCTGGTGCCTCTGCAAAGTCGTCACAAATTCAAAGTGGTTTCTGCCGAAGGAGAAACAAAGTCTCCTGCGCTCATCGAACGTTTTACTTTTCCGAAACATGACGATGCCATCATCAATATCAGCTTTGATGAGCTGTGCCCTGACGTCGACTATATTTTTATCGTTAGCGATGATCTCGGAAATACATTGGATCAGAGGATGTTCTCCACCTTATCTATAAAAAGTGAACTCTCCTTTACCGTCTCTTCGTGCATGGACCACA
>JAIEOS010000011.1 GCA_019750295.1 Bdellovibrionales bacterium
CCAGTGACTTTAACCAACGCTTCCACGGTCTATATCGAAAACGCCCCAGCGGCGGGAACGAACACCACGATCACAAATCCACTGGCTCTTTATGCGCCCGCCGGAAATGTTTCTTTCGGTGGGAGCCTGGGTATCGGGACTACCGCACCGGGCGAAAGACTGACGATCGGGAATGGGTCTTTCAATTTTCATGATGGCGGAAATAAAGTGATCGGTTTTAGCTCTGACTTCGATGTTGGAGGTTGGGATCGGCAAAATGGAGCTCCTTACCAGGCCGGAATTGAATTTAATCCGACATTGGGTGATCTAGGAATCGGGATCGGTGGTTCAGACAACGCGGATTACATGACATCGTCGAATCGATTGATCATTAAGGCGAGTGGTAATGTGGGGATTGGTACGAATTCGCCGGGCCAACGTCTCAGTGTCGCGGGAACAATCGAATCGACGAGCGGTGGAATTCGATTCCCAGATGCAACAACTCAAGCCACTTCTGCATTTGGACCTGTGTTTTACATGAATGGTGGTTCGGTAAATACCTCTGCCGTTGCGACCAAGATTCCGCTCGATACTGCATTCATAGATTCTAATAGTTCGATCAATACAGGTTTAAATCGTGTTGTTCCTACGAAAGCTGGCTACTACTCTGTCACGGGAAAAGTGAGCGTTTCCATGACAGGAACGGGAGCATTTACGTTATCAGCAATGATCTACAAAAATGGAGCAAGTTATGAGGCTTACAATCAACTTATCAATTACACCTCGCCTTTTGTTCAGACAATGACGGTGACCACACTTGTATACATGAACGGGACGACGGATTATCTAGAGCTCTACTGTGGAACCAATTCGGGAACGGCGACATGCACGGGCAGTATCAACGGACATTACATTCGGCCTTAACTACTTCTGTTGAGTCGCGGTGCACTCAGTTTTTACGTTTACAATTTGCAAGGTGCTCTTTTGATTTTTTTCGCCGGGGACGGGTGGAGTGAGGCTTTCTTTGCCTTGCACCGAGCAGGTCTCTCCGTTTTCGAGTTTGACGATCGACTTGATAACGGTATTTTTGTAGTCGTCTTTTTCCACAGAACTCACTTTAAATTGAGTGGTTTTCGAGGCGCGAGTGAGTTCGGTTTGTTTTTGCATTTCTTTGGTGATCACTTCGCGGCTGAGGGGAGCGGGGACGGGCTCAGAATTTTTTTTGGCCTCTTTGGCGAAAACGAGCGATGTGGACACAACCGCGATCAAAGAAAATCCTGCCAACATTAATTTTTTCATAAACACCTCAGCCCTTAGGCACTGAGAAAGTGAGCATCATTTGTGCCACTTTCTGGAGCTGAGTAGTAGTCGTAAATCGTCGGAGCGACAACAGTTGATCTTAGGCGTTGGCAAACCTTTTGACAGCACTGAAAGGATTACTCCCCCGAGATCCTTTGCTGCGCTCAGGATAACGGGGTCTTCGGGTCACGGGGCTTTAAGATCGGTGGTCAGCGTGCTAAGACGTCTGTGACTTCTTCATTTCCTCGTTTCGGAGCTCTTTACGGAGAATTTTACCGACGTTCGTTTTGGGAAGTTCGGTGCGGAACTCGACGTGTTTAGGAACTTTGTAGCCCGTCAGTTTCTTCTTTGAAAATTCGATGAGATCTTGCGACGTGGTCTC